>JAUUSJ010000088.1 GCA_030841965.1 Blautia sp. | reverse complement strand
CGAAAAACCGCTCCACTCTCTATCGTTTTTTGAGGACATATCTCCGACCTCTCTTAGCTGTGTACTGGCACAACAATTGTACTTCGTATTAGTAAAATAATCTAAAATCTACTATATAGTTTCAATATAAGTTCCTAGGTTTTTTACTGGCAAAAATTTTATAGTATATCATAAAAATGGAGCTTTGAGCTCGGTTACTTGTTGCCGAGTAGTTTACAAAAGTTTTGAAAGGTCTTTTACTGTTTCTGTGATATATTTTGCTCCAGCTTTTTCTAACTCTTCTCTACTGCCATATCCATATAGAACTCCCATACTATCTATTCCTACTGCCTTGGCTCCGAGAATATCATGTTCTCTGTCTCCCACCATAAGGGCTTCATTTAAATTAGTAATTCCAAAATTTTCAATTGCGTAAGATATGACATCTGCTTTTGTCACTCGACTCTCATCCATCGTTGCTCCTGCCACAAAGTCGAAATACGAGGAGAGATGAAAATGCTCTAAAATTTGATTTGCAAATTTTTCTGGCTTTGAAGTTGCCATTAGGATTGTTCGTCCGTCCTGCCTCAAGCTTTTTAGTATTTCTTCTACACCGTCATAGACGATATTTTCAAATATTCCATCTACAGTATAGTACTCTCTGTAATACTGAATTCCTAGTTTGGCTTTTTTCTCATCAAATCCATAGTATGTCTGGAAAGACTGCGCAAGAGGTGGTCCGATAAATTTATATAAATTCTCCCTCTTATCAGAGATTCCAAATTTATTTAGCGCATACATAACAGAGTTTGTGATTCCAAGCCCTGGGTCTGTGATTGTTCCATCTAAATCAAATAATATATATTGATATCTTTTCATTTTAATTTAGGCTTAAATACTCGTAGCTTTAGTCATGAGATAAAAGCCTTCCTCCTTTTTCAGTTATACCTTCCCTCTGGCGATGAAATGCAATCCATTCATCCAAAGATAACGGCTGATAATCACTGTACATACAAAAACAGTTTAACATATTGCACGGAATATATCTATCATTATGAAATGTATTCCTTGTGATTTTTTGGAATTGTAGGACAAGCTGCTGGTCTTGTGTATCGTGTACATGTCCGTAAAGCATATAGGTTCTCGGCTCTCCATTTTTTAGGAGTCGATACTGTCCATTATAGCAAAAGACCGGATAATGGCTCAAAATCACTTTTCTTCCATTATCATGAATTTCCGCATACGGCAAAATCCACTCAAATCTCGATGCGTCAAATTTCTTATCTTTTACAAAATAATCGTGATTTCCCTGAATCAAATATAATTTTCCATTTAGCTGCTCCAAAATCTCATTCGTCTTTTCTCCCTTTGCGTAAGAAAAATCCCCAAGAATAAACACTTCATCTTTTCTCTTCACTTTTTTATTCCACTGAGCAATCATATATTGATTCATATCTTCCACTGTCTCAAATCCTCGATTATCCATCTGTCTATTTAATGCCTCATGAAAAAAATGCATATCTGAAATATAATAACGCATCCTACTCTCTCCAATCTCAAATTCCTTATATTCTAGTCTCGAACATTCATAACTTTTATTATAAACTATTGTATCTCTATATTCCAAGAATATTATAAAACACAAAAATAGACGAAATTTTTTATTCCGTCTATTTTATATTATATCATGTGTTTTGTTGAAATACAATGTTTTTCGTATACTTTGTCGGGCGTAACGCCATTCATCCCACGGTCTAAAGACCATATGTTTTCTGGCTAAAACACTATAAAGTCTTCAACGGCTATCCATCCCACACTTGAAAAAATATGCTTTCTGCATATCATTATAATAAATATGGTCAAGGAGTATATGCATTCTATCAATAACTAAGCGAAACATTTTCCCCAATCAATATAGCCAAAGAAAAAACAATCACACTCTAAACTTCAGTTGAAATATCATCATGTTTTGCCAGTACACAGCGAAGAGAGGTCGGAGATATGTCCTCAAAAAACGATAGAGAGTGGAGCGGTTTTTCGATATACTTAGCTTTGCCGCTGAAGCACTGTTTGAGCGCCAAAGGCGCGAGTTTGCGGGAGGCGGCAAAAATCAGCGTATGTCGAAAAACCGTGGGAACGAACGTGTTTTTTGAGGACATATCTCCGACCTCTCTTCGCGTCTATCCCCCACCTCTCTTAACGTCTATCCCCGACTCTCTTAACGTCTATCCTCTAAAACCCTTCCTTCTTATGTTCCGTATGCAAAAGCATATGCGCCTTATGAGACATCGGTTTTCCAAAAAATGTCTTATACATATTCTGTATATCTGGATTCTCGTGGGAGAATCGAAGCTCAGAATTTCTATCTAGATGATAAAGCTCCTTCCCTCTCTCGTACGCCATCTCAACTCCGTCGTGGATTGGCTGACCACCTCCGCCAACACAACCTCCTGGACATGCCATCACTTCCACAAAATCATACGCCACTTCACCTCGCTCAATGCGCTCTATCAAATTTCTCGCATTTCCAAGTCCACTGACAACTGCAATTCTCACTATCGCATCTCCGATTCTAAACTCAGCCTCCTGCAGTCCATCGTTCGCATTAAATCCCTCACTTCTGACAGGCGTAAAGGCATTTGTGCTCGGATTTTCTCCCTTAATCAGATAATAGGCTGAGCGAAGTGCCGCCTCCATAACTCCCCCTGTCACACCGAAAATAACTCCAGCGCCTGTATAATCTTTCATCGGTCTATCACCCTCGATATCTTCCAGGTTTTGAGGACTGATATGAGCAGAGCGAATCATTTTTACAAGTTCTCTCGTCGTCAAAACCGCATCGATATCGTGACCTGCGTATTCTTTATAAAATAACTCCATCTCTCGCTCGCTCTTTTTCGCAACACAAGGCATAATAGAAACAGTATAAATATTTTCTGGCTCCACTCCAATTGTCTGAGCAAAATAAGTCTTCATAACTGCTCCAAACATTTGCTGCGGAGATTTTGCTGTAGATAAGCATTTTATCAGATGAGGATACTGTGATTTAACAAAACGAAGCCATCCTGGACAACAGGAAGTAAACATCGGTCTATCCTTTAATTTTCCCGATGTGAATCTCTCTACAAACTCCGTTCCCTCCTCCATAATAGTCAAATCTGCGGAAAAAGAAGTATCGAATACATAATCCACGCCCATTTTCTTTAGAGAATCTAGAATTTTTCCTACCGTCGCCTCAGAAGGTGAGAGGTTTAACTCTTCTCCCCAGGCTGTGCGGACTGCTGGAGCAACCTGAGCTACTACAATCTTCTTTGGGTCTGCAATCGCATCCCAGACTTTCTCCGTATCATCTCTCGCTGTAAGTGCTCCGACCGGACAATGCGTGATACACTGTCCACAGAGAGAACAGTCTGATTCCTCGATGGTTCCATGTCTCGCCACATTGACCGTAGTTCTCGCTCCAGTTCCCTCCATATCCCATACATGAAGACTTTGTACCTTATCACAAATCTGAACACATCTCATGCATTTGATACATTTTGCACTATTGCGAATTAACGGAAACTCCTTATTCCAAGGTTTTTTCTCAAGTTCCATCGGATATGGAATATCGATAATATTTAAGTCATTTGCAATCTGCTGCAGCTTGCAGTTTCCGCTTCTCGCACAGAGAACACATTTGCAATCATGCTGTGATAAAATGAGCTGTACTGTCGTTCTTCTATCTCTTCTTACCTTTGGACTATTGGTATAAATAACCATGCCCTCCTCAGCCACATTATTGCATGATGTCAATAATTTATCTTTTCCCTCTAATTCTACAACGCAGACACGACAGGCTGCTATTTCATTAATTCCCTTCAAATAACAAAGGCTAGGGATTGGAATGCCGTTTTGTCTGGCAGCTTCCATAATAGTCGTATTTTCTTTTACAGAAATTTGCTTTCCATCTATTGTAAAATTTACCATTGTCTCTCGCGACCTCCTTTAAAAATTCCATAACCGAAATGGTCACAGCGCAGACATCTCGAAGCCTCCTGCATCGCCTCTTTCTTTGTCATACAGTTTTCCACTCCCTCAAAATCTAATACTCTCTCACATGCCTCTCGCTCTGTCAAATTGACTCTTCCACAAGGGACCTTATCCTCGTAGGTCGCCTCTAGAATATCCACATCGCAAGAAATCTCGTGGTGAAATCCAAGATACTCATCGATATTCGCCGCCACAACCTTAGCTGCTGCAATCGCACTGATAACAGTGGATGGACCGCTCGCACAGTCTCCACCGGCAAATACCCCTCTCATATTCTCAAATGCACCAGTACTCTTTGTGACAATCTTTCCTCTCTCCACTGGAATTCCAGCTTCCTCAAAATGCTTTGTCTCGATATTTTGACCGATTGCCATGACTAAAAAATCGCAAGGAATATAAATATCTTCCTCTCCTGTCGGCTTCACGCTCGCTCTTCCGCCCTTGATTGTGCTAATCATCTGTGGTGTCACATAAATTCCTCTCACATGATTCTTCTCATCTACATCAATCGCTGATGGGGCTTTTAAGGTCTGTACCTCAATTCCCTCCGCAACGGCTCCCTCAATCTCTGCCGGTAAGGCAGTCATATCTGCGACTCTCCTTCTATATACAATGCTTACCTTTTTTGCGCCGAGACGTTTTGCCGTTCGGACCGCATCCATCGATACATTTCCTCCACCGATGACCGCAACTTCCTTACCAGTCAAATCCATAATCTCTTGCTTTCCGACATTTCTCAAAAATTGTACTGCGGACATAATACCCTCGGCGTCCTCGCCCTCTAACCCCAATTTTTTGTCCGTGCTCGCTCCGATAGTAATTAAGACCGCATCATACTGCTCTCTAAGCTCCTGAATAGAGATATCTTTTCCAATTTTTAATCCGTACTTTACCTCCACACCTGTCTTTAAGATTGCCTCGATATCCTGGTCTAACCTATCTTTTGGAAGACGATAGTTTGGAATACCATAGCGAAGCATTCCTCCAAGCTTTGGAAGCATCTCGTATATAGTAACCTGATGTCCCATAAGCTGCAAATAATACGCAGCACTCATACCACCAGGACCACCGCCCAAGACTGCAACTGTCTTTCCAGTGCTCGGTGCAGGTTTTGGAGGGTCTACTTCCCCTGCGAAATCTGCCGCCACTCTCTTAAGACCACGAATATTAACCGCATCATCCATCATATTTCTTCTACATCTCGCCTCACATGGATGCTCACAGATAAATCCACAGGTTGTCGGAAATGGATTATCCTTGCGGATAAGCCGAATCGCATCTTCATACCTTCCCTCCCGCACAAGGGCGATATATCCAGGGATATCCACTCTCGCTGGACAGAGAGCCACACAGGGAACTGGCTGACTATACTGGCAAGTACAGCGTCCATTTACAATATGTTCTATGTAATCTTCGCGGTATCCAATCACTCCCTTATAAACCATATTTGCGGCCTCATACCCAATCGCACAGTCTGCCGAATTCATAATGGAGAGTGAGGTATCCTCTATAATCTTTAACGTATCAATTGTCGCATTTCCATCCAATACATCGGTAATCAAATTTTTTAACTGACCAAGCCCCACTCGACACGGAACACATTTCCCACAAGTCTGAGCATGACAAAGCTCTAGGAACGCTCTGGACATATCCACTGGACATAGTCCAGGAGGACTTGACTCAATTCTTCTCTCCAAATCTTTATAGAGTCCTTCCATTACAATCTTAGCTCTGTTTGGCGAAACAATTTCCAATCTACTCATAATTTTCTCATTTTTCCTTTCCTTTTTCATCTCTTAAACTCATCATATGAAATCTCTTGGCATCTCTCATCACTAATAAAAAATCAGATATTGATATCTCGGGGTTTTTCTACAAAATCTTCTTTTTCTATTACTGAGAATCAGTATCCACTATTATAGCGACTCATTTATCATTTATCAAGCTTTTTTTCTGTTTTTTTTGTAATATTTATTTTATTAGATATACAATTGTGATTATTTTTTGTTTAATACAAAATATTTTGACAGTACTTTAACAATACTTTTCTATCTTTTTTATTTTTTCCTCCTATATTTTTCTCATTTTTTTCTAATTATTTTTTATATAATAAGTTAATTTCTATTTTAAACTTATTTTTTCTTTATATTTCTGAAAATTTTCTCCTTCTTAAAATATTCTATTCCTCCACGCCTTCCTCCTTTTTTCTATAAAATAAAGAAAGATTGTATTATTTTTCACATAATATTGTTACTCTCTTAACAGATTCCATCCTCCTTATATCCCCCCATTATCGCAATACAAATAAGAATAAACCGAATTCTCTCTCCTATCTACACGAATAGATAGAAATATTTATTGAGAAAATTTGTAATTTTAAAAGGATGACTTTACCAAAGTTTAATTTTATGATATACTTTTAAAAAGAAGAATGCCAAAAAGGATTACTGTTTTAACAGATTTATAAAATTCATTAATAAAGTGAGGTGTGAGTATAAATATGATGCATGTAAATGAATCTGCTGAAAATTATTTAGAGACAATTCTTATCTTGAGCCAGAAACTTCCAGTTGTCCGCTCTGTCGATATCGCCAATGAATTAGGCTTTAAAAAATCTAGTGTTAGTATCGGAATGAAAAATCTTCGTCAAAAAAGCTATATCACTGTGACAGATGCTGGATTCATCTATCTGACAGAAGAAGGCAAGAAAATCGCTGAGATGATTTATGAGAGACATAAATTTCTCTCTTCCTGGCTCATCAGCCTAGGAGTTGACCCAGCGATTGCTTCTGAAGATGCCTGTAAGATTGAGCATGTCATTAGCAAAGAAAGTTTTGCCGCTATTAAAGCTAATATAGTAACTTAACCTGTCTGCCGACGCAGACATCACTATGCATAAAAAAAGATGGTATTATATAAGCTCCTTTTAATATAGAAGAAAGGGCAGTATAATACCATCTTTTTTATGAAATTTATTATATTCGTATATGTTTTAAAATCCAGCTATTCTCTGTACACCTATGTACATTCATCTAGTTTAACTGATTGCTATATTTTTTCTTCATTCTCTTTGTGTAGACAGCGGCTTCTGTACTCCACTGCTCCTTGTAGAGGATGAAATCCATAGCCTTTGCCAATACTATCGCCACAATTACATCAATAATCGAGTGTTGCTTTAATAACATCGTCGACATAATAATAAACAAAGCCCAAATCATACTGATATAACAAACTACCTTATTCTCTTTTAAATTCTTATCATGCCAGATTGTGCTATTCATCATCATTGACACATATACATGCAAACTTGGCAAGACATTCGTCGGCGTATCAATCCGATATAGCCACTGTACAGCTGTCACAAAAATATTATCTCTCGCAAACACTTCAGGTCTTAAATCCTGCGCATTTGGAAAAACAAAAGATACAATCAAAAAAATACCAGTTCCAACTACCATACTGATGGCTACCCGCTTAAAACTGTCCGCTCCCTGCTCTGTCCAAGTCGTATAAAATAACACTATCCCCGCATACAAAAACCAACTAAAATACGGCACAATAAAAAATTCACAAAACGGAATCCTCTCATCTAAACTTGTGTGAACAATATAAAGCCCCGAACCTGTTCGTATCTTTTCTAGAATACTAAAACAGACCATATATAAAATACCATATATTAAAAACAAAATTCGATACTTATCAATCTTTATATCTAATTTCATTTCCTCTTCCCCTTTCCTGTACTCCTTTTTAACATCTTATACGATTTTATTTCGAAAATCAAGATTATCTTTCTTACAATTCCTTTTCGATTTCTAAATTTTTCCTTATTTTCTTATTATTTCTTTTTATTGAATGGTAAGGCTACCGAGATAGACATAAAAAACTCAAACTATTCGCCGTTTCCTCTATCCATTTTTATAAAATTGACAGATATGAGCTCTAAACCCATCAAATATATTAAAAGAGTAAGAAATCCTCCTCTCTCACTTGACACCTCATTTATTAGTTAAATACTTGTTATACGAGTACAAAAAACGAATAAATGCAGTAAAATAGAGAGTATATAAGTTTTTCTATTTAGATTTTTTGCGGAGTATATGATAAAGGAGAGTCAAGATGAACCGAATTAGAGAATTAAGAACTTCACACGGACTTTCTCAAAAGAATTTAGGAACTATTATCAATGTGAGTCAACAGACTATTAGTAGATATGAACAACCAAATTCTAATATCCCAAATGATGTTCTCATCAAACTATCCCAATTTTTTCAAATTTCCATCGAATATTTACTGGCCAAAAACCCTGCCCCAAAATACAATACCCAAGTTACAGAATCTTTTCGCAAAAAAAATAATATTTTAGATTTATACCAGAGCTTAGATGAGATAAATCAGCAAACCATGCTTATACTCGGTAATAGACTATTAGATGTTCAGACTCATTTGAATACTGAGATAAAAAACCTAAAAAAGGAATTAACGGAAGAAATTTACTCTGAGTACGCTGACAAATACTATTTATGATGAGAAATATATAGAAATCTCTTATTTCTAATTTTACATTGTGAAATTTTCCTATACGACATAAGTTTTTACAAAAAAAATTCATATTTTTTACAAAAAAATATGGAAAAATTTCATAGAACGTTGTATAATATATATTACCAATATGAAAGAGAGGACTCACTATGAAACAAAATAATATGTTAGCTATGATTTTGGCTGGTGGCCGTGGTTCTCGTCTACATGACTTAACCAATAAGGTTGCAAAACCAGCTGTTTCATATGGTGGAAAGTATCGTATCATCGATTTTCCACTTAGCAACTGTGCCAATAGTGGCATCGATGTTGTCGGTGTCTTGACACAGTACGAATCTGTATTACTTAACAGCTATGTTGCTGCTGGACGCCGTTGGGGCTTAGACGCTAAGGACAGTGGTGTATTTGTACTTCCTCCACGTGAGAAAGCTGATTCTGACTTAGATGTTTACCGCGGTACTGCAGATGCAATTACCCAGAATATCGACTTCATCGATTCCTATGACCCTGAGTATCTTTTGATTCTCTCTGGTGACCATATCTATAAGATGAACTATGATAAGATGCTCGAGTACCATAAATCACATAACGCAGATGTCACTATCGCCGTTATTCCAGTTCCTTGGGAGGAAGCTCCTCGTTTCGGTATTATGAATACTGACGATACAGGACGTATTATGGAATTTGAAGAGAAACCAGCAGAACCTAAGAGTAATCTTGCTTCCATGGGTATTTATATCTTTAATTGGAAGTTACTCCGTGAAATGTTAATCGCAGATAAAGACGTTGAAGATTCAAGCCACGACTTTGGTAAGGATATCATTCCTAGTCTTTTAAATAATAATAAAATTCTCTGTGCATGGAGATTTGAGGGATACTGGAAAGACGTCGGAACTATCGACTCTCTCTGGGAGGCAAATATGGACCTTCTCGACAAGGATAACGCTCTTGATTTAAGCGACCCTACATGGAAGATTTATACAGAAGACCCTGCTACTCTACCTCACTATATTTCAGGCGAGGCTGATGTGAAAAATGCATTCATCAATCAGGGCTGTGTTGTAGAAGGCGAAGTAAAGAACTCTGTATTATTTACAGACGTAAAGGTTGGTGTGGGAGCAAAGATTATCGATTCTGTTCTTATGCCAGGTGTTGTTGTGGAGGCTGGTGCCACTGTCACTCGCGCATTAGTCGCTGATAATGTCAAAATCAGTGCTAACGCTGTTGTCGGCTCCGCTGATAGCGAACACATCGAGCTTGTAGCGAAAAACGTAAAGGAGGTAGAATAATATGGCTAAGGCATTTGGTATCATTACTTCTGCTGGAAGAAATATTTGGGTAGAGGGATTACAGTCTTATCGTCCTATTGGAGCTATTTCCTTCCTCGGTAGATATCGCATCATCGACTTTTCACTCTCTAATATGAGTAATAGTGGAATTGATCAGATTCAGGTTTATCTTGGAAATAAACCTCGTTCTCTTGTTCAACATTTAGGAACAGGTAGACATTATAACTTAAACTCCAAACGCGGTGGTTTACAGCTTCTCTTCTCTGAGGGCTTAGCTCCTCGTGATATTTATAATACAGACGTTGCTTCCTATTTGTACAATATGGAGCAGATTAAGGGCATGTATCAAGATTATGTTGTTGTAGCTCCTAGCTATATGATCTACTCAGCTGATTTTGACGACCTTCTCAAAAAACATATTAGCTCTGAGGCAGATATTACGATTTTATATCATAATATTGATAACGCAAAAGACGCTTACTTAAACTGCAAGACTTTGAATTTGAATCGCCAAAAAGGTGTGGAGGCTCTCGTTCGCAACGACGCTGCAACTCCTAATAAGAGTATCTCTATGGATACTTATATTATGAAGAAAGACCTCTTCATCCAGTTAGTAGAGGAAGCTCATAAGTTCTCTTCTGTCTACTCTCTAGCTGATATGATTAACAAAGAATGCGCAAATCTTGATGTTCGCGGAATTGAGCATACAGGATATTTTGCTGCAATTACTGATTTCCCTAGCTTCTACAAAGCTAATATGGAATTAATCGACTATAAGGTGGCTACAAAATTCTTCACAAAAGATTGGCCAGTTTATACTCGTACGAATGATTCTTGCCCAACACAGTATTTTGAATCTTCCAGTGTGAAGTCTTCTGTTGTATCCAATGGTTGCTCTATCGAAGGTTCTATCGAGAATTCTGTTATCGGACGTGGATGTACTATCGGAAAAGGTGCTGTGATTAAAAATAGTGTCATTCTTCCTGAATGTGTTATCGGTGATAATGTTCATATCGAGAACTACGTAATGGACAAGCACGCTAGCGTTATTCATGAGAATAAGATTATCGGTGAGGAAGATAATCCAGGTTATATTAAGCGCGAGGATGTTTTGTAGGATTTCATAGGAATATAAATAATATAATATATATGAGATATTAATATATAAAATATCATGAAAAAAAGAGGAATGTTAGGATATAGCATTCCTCTTTTTTAAGCAGTATGATTTTTAAATGACAAGAGACGCCAAGAGAGACTGGAGATATCTCCCCTAAAAACACTATGGACTATGGAATCGCCACTTCCCCAAATATTTCACAAAGTATAAATCTAAAATTTCGGCATATTTATTAAAGCCAAACAAAAATATCTATTGACATCATAAGACGAAGTTAGTAAAATAACAGCTATAGGTCTAACCATATAATAATATAACAATGATTAGGAGATGATTTCTTGGATAGTTCCATTATAATTGGACTTATTACTATTATTATTTTAGTTGTCTTATCTGCATTTTTTTCTTCTGCAGAGACAGCTCTCACGACGGTAAATAAACATCGCCTCAGAGCACTCTCAGAAGAGGGAAATAAAAGAGCGGCATTAGTTTTGCGCATAACAGAAAATCCTGGAAAAATGTTGAGTGCCATCTTAATCGGCAATAATATTGTAAATCTATCGGCCTCCTCTCTGGCAACTACTTTGACCGCCAAAATTTTGAGTGCATTGGGACTTAATCAACTTGAGAGCATGGCTGGCGGAATTTCTACAGGAGTATTGACCCTTGTCGTGCTTGTTTTCGGTGAGATTTCTCCAAAGACAATGGCGACCATTCACAGCGAAAAGCTCGCTCTTTTATATATTCCAGTGATATCTGCATTAACAACAGTATTAACTCCTGTTATTTTTTTGATTAATCAGATTGCAAATCTTTTTTTGAAATTGATTGGCATAGATACCACAAAAACTGACTCCACTATGACGGAGAAAGAGCTTAGGACAATTGTCGATGTCAGCAGAGAAGATGGAGTTATAAAGAATGAAGAACATGAGATTATTAATAATGTTTTTGATTTTGGCTCCTCTCTGGCAAAGGATATTATGCAGCCTAGGGTTGATATGGTATTTGCCTCTGTGGATAGCAGTTACGATGAACTTGTAGATATTTTTTTAAAAGATCAATATTCCAGACTTCCTATATACGAGGATTCTAAGGATAATGTAATCGGAATTTTATATTTAAAAGATTTATTTTTCTACCGTGTTCAGGATAAGAAAAAAGAGTTTAATATAAGAGAGGTTTTAAGAGAGCCATTTTTTACTTATGAGTATCAAAAGACTTCTGTCCTCATGAAAATCATGAGAGAGAACGCTGTAAGCTTTGCCATCGTCTTAGATGAATACGGTGCTACTGCCGGATTGGTTACATTGGAGGATTTATTGGAAGAGATTGTCGGCGATGTTAGGGATGAGTTTGATGATGACGAGCTAGAGACGATTAAATGCATCGGGCCAAATACTTACGAGGTGGACGGTACTTTAAAGATTGATGATTTAAACGATGCACTCGGAACTTCCATCGAGTCAGAAGATTATACTTCCATCGGCGGACATATGATTGAGCTTTTAGACCATCTACCTGTGGAAAATGACGCTGCAATCGAGGGAAATATTTTATATAAAGTGCTATCTATCCATAAAAACCGTGTGGAGCGTCTCTTTATCCAGATTAATGATATAGACGAGACTCCGCCTTCTAAATAATTAACATATAAAACGATAAAACTTTATGAGCTCCTTGGCAATGAAATTGCCAAGGAGCTTTGCTCTCAATCTTAAATATTTAACAATAAAAGAACTGCCACAAGAGTTAGATAAGTATTCACACTCTTGTGGCAATTTTTACAGGTAATCTAAAACTTATACCATTACTGATTGCATTTATAATATAATCACTTCAAGCGATTATATTATAAATGATTAATGACGATGCATAGAGAAGGAATCCAAATCGACATTCTTCTTTAAGTTCTCGTATACTTCTCTCTTATCTGCCTGTCCAATTAATTTATCTCTGTCTCGTTTTGACTCATTTGGTGCTTTGTGACGGCTAGAACCACCGACACATCCTCCAACACATGCCATACCTTCAATAAAGTCTGCTGGAAGCTTTCCAATCTTTAACATGAGAAGTGCTTTTTTACACTCTGCCGCTCCGTTACACTTCATAACCTTAATATCTGTAGACTCATTTGTCTCTTTCAGGCATTGTAATACAGCCTCTGTTACTCCACCGCTATCACCAAATCTCTTACCGAAGATACTTGCCTGCTGTGTATCATTTGCCTCTGGCTCTAACTGAACATCTTTTGCTTTCATCATTGCACGAACTTCGCCGAAGGTTAATACAAAATCTGCATTTCCCTCAACAGATTTGTCTTTTATTTCGCTCTTCTTTGCCACACATGGTCCGACAAATACAGTAACTACATCTGGGTCTTGTGCCTTTAACATACGAGAAATTGCACACATTGGAGAAACCGTTGTAGACATATTATCTAATACTTGTGGAAAATGCTTTTTAATCATATTGACAAATCCTGGACAGCAGGAAGTTGTCATCTTCTTTCCTTCCTTGAATGCCTCTGCCCACTCTTCTGCCTCTGCAGCTGCTGTCAAATCTCCACCAAGTCCCACTTCAATCATATCATCAAAGCCAATCTTCTTAAGCGCCGTTCTCCAGCTTGACATTGTGATATCTTTACCGAACTGTCCCTCTGTAGCTGGCGCTACCATAGCTACAACTCTCTTGCCCGCATTCATCGCATTAATGATATCTACGATAGCTGTCTTTGAGCCTAGGGCACCAAATGGACAACTGTGAATACACATACCACATTCAATACATTTTTCCTCATTGATGACAGCAAGACCTGTCTCTGGGTCCATCGTAATCGCATCAACTGGACAGCTTCTCTTACATGGACGCATAAGGTCTGCAATTGCGTTATATGGACATGCCTGAGAACATTTTCCACATTCTCTACATTTTGCAGGGTCAATATAAGCTCTATGTACACCGATAGAAATTGCACCAAAATTACAGGAATTTTGACATGCCTTACCCATACATCTTTGACAGTTATCTGTTACTACATAACGAGAGATAGGACATCCCTCACAGGCAGATGGAATAACCTGAACGATATTATCACTCTCTTTCTCACTTGGACATTTGCCCTCTGCGAGACGAATTCTCTGTCTAATTACCTCTCTCTCCTTGTAGATACAGCAACGAAACTGCGCCTGTGGTCCAGGAATCATCTCTGTTGGAATAAAATCCTTTTTTTCTTCAAGCTGACCTTCATATGCCAATTTTGCCACTCTGTAGAGAACTTCATGTTTTACCTTTAAAATTGTAGCGTCATTTGTTACCATGTTTCTCCTCCTAATTAGTTAAATATATCAAAATAGTTTATAGTATAGTTTATATTTTAACATTCTTTTATTATTTTTTCAATATTTTTCCTCATTTATATCTTATTATTTTTCGTACAATTACAAATTTGTCTTTTTTTTCTAATCTTGCTTGTTATTTTTTTAACGAAATTTATTTTCTCCACAGACTGTCCAAAAACTCCTCCATTACAAAAAATAATCGATATCTTTCTCCTCTTATATGCATCCTGCTAAAGGCTTTTCCTCTCACAAAAAAGGATATCGGAAAATAAATTTTCCAAATCAGATATAGATGTCATAAAAAATTTGATACTATATCTGATTGAAATTTCATCATTTCCGATATCCCCTTCTTCTTCTTAATATGAATAGGATGATGTTGAAGTTGAACTCTGACTCGCATTCGAGCTATAACTATCCGTCGTTGTGGATGATTCCGTCGACGTAGAACTTTCGCTACTGCTCTCACTGCTGCTTGTCTCTACATCATATAATACTTTAACCGGCTGTATCTCTGTCTTCACTGCCAAATAATCCTTTATCTCTGTGATAGTATTTGTACTTAATCCCTCACTTGTCGTCAAGTAAACCATGATGCACTTGCTGTCATCCTCATAATTCGTCACATAACCGATAGAACAAGTCAGTATCTCTGGATACATCACTTTGAGTGACTCCCCGTACTGTCTTATCTTATCCTTTTTTAGATTATCTGGAAGAACAGAATTTGGATCCTCTCTCGACTGAAAAACTTTTATCTCCATATCATCTAAGAGATAGAGACTCTTCGCCTTCTTCGCCTTCTCAATATTCTTCTCGCTGACACGCTTTCCAAGGAGTAATACTTCTATTACGTTCTCCTCTTTATCCACATTCGTTCTCACAACTCGAGTGCCACCAAAATCATACTGTTCCTCAACATAACGCTGAATATTATAATCTGTGATTCCATGAATATAAGTCTGATAGATAAGCAAGCCAACCGGAGCAACCGCAATAAAGGCAAATATAATTAAATAAATTCTGCTGACTGCACTCCTTCTTGGTCTGACCAAAATCGTCCCTCTATTGACAAAGAAAAAAACAATTGCGGCTCCTATACATACAAAATAGCTATTGATAAAAAGCATGTACAAACCACCGCTAATATACACCATTGCTCCCCTTGCGACACCACATCCCATTGTACAGATTGATGGCAACATCGCCGTGGCTACCGCTGCACCCGAAAATACATTCACTTTCTCCTTTCGAGTGATTGCCACTGCTGTAATAAAACCAGCCACAAATCCAATAAATGCCATGGAAAAGCTAGGTGAGGTCGCATAAAGTAACTGATAAGCATCATCAGATGCCCCTGCTATGAGAAAATAAACAGCGGATACAAAAACTCCTATTACCGTCTGAATAACAAAATGAATTAGAGAGCTTCCGACAAGAGCCGTATCTCCCTCGACAAATGCATAACCAAGTGAAACCATACTTCCATATAATGGCATTAACATCATACCACCGATTAATAAAATCATATTATTGGTGTTGAGTCCCATCGCAACTAATAAGACCGCTAATGCATATCCCCAGTAGGTTACCTGACTTCCCTTCGATACTTTTAAAATTCTACTCCGTAGCTCCTCACGACCAGCCACATCAGAGCTCAAGAATGTTACTTCTTGAAATTTTTCCTTAAAATTCTCCCACATTCTTTTTCTCCTTCTATATCATTTTCAATATATTCACAAAAATTCAACTACTTTTGTTCCTATATAGTTTATAATCTTTTGTTATAATTTGTCAATACACTTCATTGTTTTTTCGATATTTGATTTGTATTTTTTCTCTTTTTTTTGGCTTTACTCAATATAATGGTTTTTTATTTTGTATAAAAATAAAATATACTAATATTTTTCACCTGATTTCTAGTTTTTGTGATAAATTATATCAAGATTCGATGTTATATACCTTGAAAAGTAGTTATTCGACTTTATTTTCAAGTAAAAATGGGGACTAAATCAATTACAATATTTTTAGTAGGAATAGGAGGAAATGAGTATGAATCGAGTAGAGAAATTAAGAAAGAAGCATAATTTATCGCAGAAGAAATTGGGGGAGATTTTAAAGGTTAGTCAGCAGACTATTAGTCGGTATGAAAAGTCAGAAATTAATATCCCAAATGATGTCTTGCTTAGAATGGCTAATTTTTTTAATACTCCTATTGAGTATATTTTACAAGATGAGACAGATGAAGAGGAGGAGAATTTTGCAATTCCTAGGGTGTATCATCGTAAGAATAATATTGTGGATATTTTTAAAGAGCTTACGCCGGAAAATCAGGCTTTGCTTTTTAAAATTGGGGTTCAACTTTTAGAGGAGCAGAATAATTCACAAAAATAATAGGTTCAAAGAGAATCCAGAATTGGTATAATGGTAATAGACGCAAAGAGAGTCCATAGATATGTCCTTTAAAAACACGTTCGTTCCCACGGTTTTTCGACATACGCTGATTTATGCCGCCTCCCGCAAACTCGCAGCTACGCTGCTCAAACAGTGCTCCAGCGGCAAA
>JAUUSJ010000309.1 GCA_030841965.1 Blautia sp. | reverse complement strand
CTCTCTATCGTTTTCGGAGGAGATATCTGCTTGCTCTCTTGGCTGTGTGTTGGCGAAACGGTATAAAATTGGTTTTTTGTTTGTGTATTGTATGGCTTAGTATTTAGGTTTCAGGTTCTAGGTTCTTTATTTTACTAAAGAAACCACAAATTATAGACTTGGTGATGAATGATTGAAATGGGAATGCAATTGAAAGTAATTGTAAAAATATAGCTACAGTTACGGTCGAAAAAATAGAATGGAGGGAAGTGGCTGTAAAACATAGCTATAGTTACGGTCGAAAAGATAGAATGGAGGGAAGTGGCTGTAAAACATAGCTATAGTTACGGTCAAAAAAATAGAATGGAGGGAAGTGGCTGTAAAACATAGCTATAGTTACGGTCAAAAAAACAGAATGAAGGAAAGTACCTGTAAAACATAGCTATAGTTACGGTCAAAAAAATAGAATGGAGGAAAGTAGCTGTAAAGACATGCCTATAGTTACGGTTGAAAAAACAAAATAGAGGAAAGTGTCCGAAAAAACATAACTATAGTTACGGTTAAAAAATTAAAATAGTTGAAAATTCCTGTAAAGACATGTATATAGTTATAATTTGTGAGTTTCTCTACGGTCTTTTCTGGCTTATAAATCTTGGCAGCCGCCTTTCACGTACCTGTTAAGTGAGGTACAACAAGATGATATTTATCAGCAAAGCAATATTGCTCGCAAAATGTATCAAGCGCATCCGCCACATGTAGCAGCAGGATAGTCGGATTTTCCTTGTTTCCATATTCATCATAATACAGTATAATTTTCCCTTTCTTGGTGGATAGTTTCGATAATAAAGTTTTCTATTTCTTTATTTACTTGCTCTGGATTATCTCCATTGGCAAAATGCTTTGCCTGCTTTATAAAATGCAAGGGATAACCGGTTTGTTTTGCCCATTCTTTGCAATATGTCTTAACCTTGCCTGTGCTGTCTTTCTCACCCACCAATATTAATACAGGAAACAAAAAATCAACATCTTTATTTTCTACAATAAAATATTCATAGGCAATCCGCATTTGCTGGATGATTTCTGCTTTAGACAGTGGTTTTAACATAGACAACATTTTTTGATAGGAGTAGCGGCTCTCTGATACCGACCATGCCATACTCTTTCGCAAAAGATTGGCTGTAAAGCATTTTGCCATAGGAGCAACCTGCTTTAGCCACCACAAGTCTGATTTTGAGTAATATTTAAGTCCCAATGGCGTCGTATCTAACGCCACAAATCCTTTTACCATATCAGGATACAAAGCAGCAAAATGTTGACTTGGATAGCCGCCCATAGACATTCCCACTAAAAATGTTTTTTCAATATTTTCTTTTTGCAATATGCTATGTAATATTTCTGCGGTATCTTGATAAGTGAACCGCTGATATGGTCTCGATAATCCATGCATAGGAACATCCCATAAGATGATTGTGTAATTATCTGAAAAATAGGGTATCTGTTTTTCAAACATAGTATGGTCTGCGGTTACTCCATGCGTAAAAACAATACAGTTTGATACATTTTTATTTCTGGCAATCCAATAATGTACAGTTCCGCCTTGTGCCAAAATTGTTTTATGTTGCATTTTGTTCACACCTCCTTCGTATAAACCTTTTTCCAAAAATCAATTAAAACAATAATTTCTTTCTCAAATTCGTCTGGTATAATATAATTTTTTCTAAAGTTTTGTATTCTGCAATAGCTCTCCTTGTTATCTCAATAGCGTTCTCCCATAGGTACATATAGAATTCTTTTTTGTTTGTAAAGTAGTGAAAAAGCAACGCTTTTGAAATGTCGCTCTCGTCTGCAATTTCCGACATTGGAGTCTTTTTGTAGCTATTTTCGGAAAATACTCTGTAGGCAGCATTTATAATACGCCGTTGTTTCCCTAATGGAAGTTTAAAAAACTTGTTATTCATATACATTCTCCTTATTGACCGTAACGGTTAATATGACTATATATTATATATCCGTTGACCGTTTTTGAGAAGACCATTCCTAAGTTGTCTAAAAAAAAGAATATTATAGTGTTTTGCCAGTACACAGCGAAGAGAGTCCAGGGATATGTCCTCTAAAAACGATAGAGAGTGGAGCGGTTTTTCGATATACTTAGC
>JAUUSJ010000308.1 GCA_030841965.1 Blautia sp. | reverse complement strand
TTGGTGCTTTAGACAGACATATCCATTTTTCAATTACACTTTGCGGAAACTCAAGTTTGAATGGGGATTGATTTTTTAAGCAAAATCGCTTATGATCTGAAATAGAATATAGTGCTATTATCCACAGTTACAGAGCAAGTGTTATCAACACCGATAACAAAATGATAACATTAGCCTGTATAGGCAGGATAATATGGATAAATCAAATAATCAAAAGAACTGTAAACACGACAGAGAATAATCTCTAAACAAAATTGATTAGTAATTGTCGAAATGGAATAAAAGGAATCAAAAAACCTTGTGCAGGAAACCCTTGCGCAGGGTTTTTTTGATGGAAAATAATGAAAACCGTAGGTATTGGATTCAGTTGTGAAATGGCATATGTGCATTGTCAGAAAGAATTTGAGAGGTGTGATTTTATAGTCTATAATCTAAAACATGACATATAGTTGTCATATTTTGCGTGGTATAATGAGAAGTGTAAAAGGAGCAGTTATGAAGATAGACAGACAGATTGGAATTTTATCTATACTATTACAAAAAGATACAGTTACGGCGTCCTATCTTGCAGAACAGTTTGAAGTTTCAAGACGAACCATAAACAGGGATATCGAGGATTTATGTAAAGCTGGAATACCTGTTGTGACAAAGCAGGGAATAAATGGCGGAATCTCAATTATGGGGGATTATAAATAGGATAAAACTCTGTTTACGCAAAGAGAAATGCAGGATATTCTTGCAGGGCTTCGCAGTCTTGACAGCGTAAATGGAACGAACCGCTATGCAAAATTAATGGAAAAGCTGTCTGTGGGTTCTTCTGATTTTATGGTTGGAAACCAGTCAGTATTAATTGACTTATCTTCGTGGTATAAAGAGGCGCTTGCGCCTAAAATTGAATTGATACGCACATCGATTGAAAAATATAGAGAATTGGAGTTTACGTATTATTCTCCCAAGGGAGAATCGATTCGTCAGATAGAACTTTATTATCTGATATTTCGGTGGGCAAGCTGGTATGTATGGGGCTGGTGTAAGAATCGGGAAGATTTTAGAATGTTTAAACTGAACCGTATGGACGACCTGAAAATATTAGAGAAGACATTTGAAAGAAAACAGGTGCCAATGCCGGATTTAAGTAATGAAAAGATATATTTCAGGCAGATTATACGGACAAAGAAAATCTTATTACATGGCTGCTGTCTTTTAGAGAAAAAGTAGAATTGCTGGAGCCAAAAGAAATACGTGGGGAGTTTAAGCGCAGTCTGGAACGTATGCATAGGAAATATGAGAGAAGTGTTTAAGAAATAAAAAGAAGGACTGGGATTGGATTCGTCGTCAAATCGATGGCAGGATAAGCAAGAATGGCCAGCAAGATTGAGGAAGGAGTGAAAGAACGATGGCATTTGATTATAAAAAAGAGTATAAAGAATTTTATATGCCGAAAAATAAACCAGGTATAGTGAAAGTGCCGCCTGTGAATTATATTGCGGTTCGGGGAAAAGGAAATCCTAATGAAGAAGACAGCGAGTACAAGCAGTCCATAGGTTTGCTTTATGGTATTGCTTTTACGATTAAAATGAGCAAAAAGGGAAATCATCAAATTGCCGGATACTTTGATTATGTTGTGCCTCCTCTGGAAGGATTCTGGTGGCAGGATCATGTGAAAGGGGTTGATTACAGCCGGAAAGAGGAACTTCATTTTATTTCAATGATTAGGCTGCCGGACTTTGTGACAAAAGAAGATTTTAACTGGGCAGTAGAAGAAGCGACGAAGAAAAAGAAGGAAGATTACTCAAAAGTAGAGTTTCTTGCCTATGATGAGGGCTTATGTGTTCAGTGTATGCATATCGGCTCCTATGATGACGAACCGGTAACGGTTGGAATGATGCATGATTTTATGACTGCGGGGGGTTATGAACTGGACATTACAGATCAAAGATTTCATCATGAGATTTATCTGAGTGATGTCAGACGGACAGCACCTGAAAAGCTGAAGACGGTAATCAGACATCCTGTAAAAAAGAAGTTATCTGCGGAATAATCCCGTTGCCACAGGTGATCTGGATGAATTTTGGCTCGTTGTTGTGAACCAATGGTATTTAGGTAAACAAGAACAGCACTTGATTAAATTTTATGCC
>JAUUSJ010000087.1 GCA_030841965.1 Blautia sp. | reverse complement strand
AAGCGGCAAAAATCAGCGTATGTCGAAAAATCGTGGGAACGAACGTGTTTATGGGGCAAATACCTGCCTACTCCCTTTGCGTCTCCCCCCCAATTTACCTTAAAGAAAGTATACACTGTCTTAAATATTAATTTTTAGCCTCCACTATTTGTACCACCTTTCTTTTTTCGACATATACTATAATTAAAATTAAAATAAAAAGGTATGAATGCTTATGAGAGATTATGTCATCCTTTCACTGGAAACTCATATGTTTTTTGCAAGAATTAGGACAAACATGATAGGAGGGATCATATGAAACTCTATAATTACCCTTACCCAAACCAAACTCGGTATTATGAGATAGAAGCCATCGAAATTCCCATCGTTTACAACAAATATGGGGATCACGATCCGAATGGTCTTTTATATGTGCTAAAAAAGGATGCAAATCGCATACGCGAAGGCGCATTACGCAATTTTTCCCTTGAAGTTCCACAACCCTACAAGGAAGTAAAGCCTCTTGTCATCCGAGCAAATGTAGGAGAACAAGTCGTAATCTCATTTTCTCATTCATTAAACCGTTCCCTTTCTATCCATGTCCTGGGAATGGACTACGATGTGCAGACATCTGACGGAGCCAATGTCGGTTTTAATCGAGATACCACAACAAAAAATCGTATCATCTATACCTGGTATGCTTCCAAAGAAGGGGTATATCTATTCCACGATATGGGCGATACTAGAAGCGACGAGGATGGAACGAATCTTCACGGACTGTTCGGCGCTATCATTGTAGAGGCATCTCAATCTAAATGGCTCGATCCTCAGACAGGAGACGAGCTAGAAAGTGGACTTTTTGCAGATATTTATACTCCTGGAAAGCCAGCCTTTCGTGAATACGCTGTATTCTTTCACGACGAGCTAGAAATCCGAGACAAAAATGGGAATCCACCTCAAGATCCACATACTGGACTTCCCTCTTCTACCACAGCAATCAGCTATCGGTCAGAACCTATGCGAAATCGCCTTCCTCTGACCGAAGACCACACAGACAGCGGAGAAGATATTTCTATGAGTTCGTGGGTTTATCAAGAACCAGCACCTCCGATACTTCGCGCCTATGTCGGTGATCCCGCAAAGATTCGATTAATTCACGGTGGAGTCAAGGAAACCCATGTTTTCCATCTCCACAACCATCAGTGGCGTCTAGAGGGAGAAAACCCAGTTTCTACCATTTTAGATTCTATCACCCTTAGTCCTCAAGAATGCTATACCTTAGATATTCTCCACGGCGCTGGAAGCTTAACAGAAACAATCGGAGATGCCATTTTTCACTGTCACCTCTATCCTCATTTCCACGAGGGAATGTGGACCTTATGGAGAATACATGACCGATTGGAGGACGGCACAAGAAAGCTTCCTGACGGCACAAAAATTCCGCCTCTTATTCCTCTAAAAGACAGAGTCGCACCACCACCTAAAGATAAAAACCATCCTGGATACCCTAATTTTATTAATGGAACCTTTGGGGAACGACCTTTGCAGCCACCTCTTGGAATTTTAAATCCGGATGGCAACAATAAAATTGACCCTACAGACCTAGAACGAAAAAACTTTGTAAAAAATTTTGTTCCTGGCGCCCTCTATTCTAAAACCTGCCCTTGCCTTGTGGACAAAAAGTCTGATCACTCCATATTTTGCGAGCAAGATGACACCGAAGTGAAAATATTTGAAATTGCTCTTGTCCAAGCCAAGATAACCTATAATCGCTACGGTTGGCATGATCCCCAGGGACGATTCTTTGTACTAAAAGAAGATTTGGAATATCACGGAGGTCTTGATTCTTATATCCACAAAGTAGAGACTCAAAAAATCCGTGTCGAACCGCTAGTAATCCGCGCTAACGCTGGGGACTGTATCGAAATTCGTCTTACTAATCTCCTCCCAGAACATCTTGAGGAAAGTCCATTTCAGATGGAAACTCTGACAGATATCGTTGGTTTCCACATACATCTGGTAAAATTTGACACTGTCGTCTCCGACGGTGCCGCAAACGGCTGGAATAATATTGCTGGCGCTAGAAAATATGAGACATTAATCGAGCGTTTTTTTGCAGACACAGAGCTTCGCACAGTATTTTTCCATGACCATCTATTTGCCAACTCTCATCAAATGCACGGCGTATTCGGTGCGTTAATTGTCGAGGAAGCCGGAGCTACCTTCCACAGTCCCCGCAGTGGCAGAGAACTTAGGCGCGGTACACAGGCAGTCATCCGACGAAGAGACGGCAGTTTCTTCCGAGAATTCGCCTTATTCGTCCATGATTTTGCATTTCTCTTTGATAAAGACGGCAACGCTTTAAATCCTCCAGCAGTTCCTGGCTCCCACGATGACCCTGGCGTGATGGGCATTAATTATCGCTGTGAACCTATGAGAGAACGTTTGAAAAAGCAGGAAGACCCCGCTTATATTTTCAGCTCCCTCGTTCACAAAGACCCCGCCACTCCTATTTTAGAAACCTACCCAGGAGACGAAATCGTTATCCGCCTGCTAGATGGCGCCCACGAAGAACAGCACGCCTTTAATCTTACGGGAATGTCATGGAAAAAAGAAATCGCTAACCCTCATTCCCCTATTACCGCATCCCAGACAATCGGAATTTCTGAAGTTTTTAACCTTCGAATCACAAAAAAATACGAGCCAGGAGACTATCTCTACTACTTTGGCGGAATTGATGATATCTGGCTTGGACTTTGGGGAATTGTGCGAGCCTATGACCATCGTGTAAAACATTTGAAACCTCTATGTAAAGGCAAAGACCGTATTCTTCCACTTCCACCATGTCCTGGAAAGGATACAGTGATTCGTAAATACGAAATAGCTGCCATCCAAAAAGATATTCCATATAACTGCCACGGTGACCACGACCCAGATGGACTTTTATTTGTTCCTCTAGAAGATGCCGATCTGGCACTATGCGGAAATTATCAACCAAAGCCTCTCATTCTCAGGGCAAACGTAGGCGAATGGATTGAAGTTACTCTTCATAATCTTTTTAATCCAGAAAAACCAATAGAGTTTTTTGACTATCCAAAGGTTCCCCTTGATTTCAAGCATCAGCCATCTATGAGGGTATCCATCAATCCACAATTTTTAAACTATGACCCTATCTGTGATTCGGGAATCAATATAGGCTATAATAATCGAGAACAGACCGTAGGCATAGGCGAAAGTAAAAAATATTTATGGTATGCAGATAAAGAATACGGTCCTTGTATTATCCACTCCTTCGCAGATATGCGAAACCACAGATATCACGGACTATTTGGATCTATCGTCATCGAACCAGCTGGAGCCAAATGGTATCGCAATTATTCTTTCGCTAAAGCAATCTATGATGAGGAGGCAGTAATCTCTGCACCAGGTATAGAGAGCTTTCGAGAATATATTGTAATGATTCAAAATGGAATCCGTATGTTAGACTTAAACGGAGAACTTGTAAAGACAATACAAGAAGATGAAGCGGAGGGCATCGATGCAGAAGATACAGGAGAAAAAGGTTATAATTACCGCTCTGAGCGTTTTGCAAACCGACTAAAACGTGATAATCGCATTTCCAAGGTTTTCAATAGCCGTATTCATGGAGACCCAGCAACACCGCTTTTTACAGCTTATCCAAAAGACCGCGTTATATTCCGAACTATGATGCCAGCGGATAAACCTCGTAATGTAGGCTTTACGGTTCACGGACATACGTGGAGAGAGCAACCAGATGATCCTTTTTCTCGTATCATTCCTCTCCAGGGCGGCATCAGTATTGGAAATACTTTCAGTATGGAGCTAAAAGACGGTGCCTCCTGCCCTGGCGATTATCTCTACCGCTCTGGCAGTCTCAAATGGGACGTAGAATCTGGTATGTGGGGAATTTTCCGAGTTCAAAAACAGGGAATGAAATGTAAATGTAAAAATGCCTGCCATAAAATTTGGAAACATATATGTAAGGTAAACTAGGCATATACAAAATAGACTGATTTTGTTCTAGCCTCAACATTTTTACTCCATAAAAAAACAGCCTAAATAGTCACCTATCGTTTAGGCTGTTTTTTATATTTTTCCAGGAATTTCTTAAAAATTTCCAATAATCATTCCTATTTGGTGAGCTTTTCACTTGTTTTTTATCACCATCCCAATCCAAAAAGCCACCGATTTACTTTTTCTTCTCTTTCTTTTCCTTCCGATATACCTACAAGAGACAATTCACTCTTGATACTGCCATCCAGAAGATATAAGATTCTATTGCATCTTGCAGCAATCTTGCTGTCATGGGTCACTATAAGGATCGTGGTGCCTTCTCGGTTTAGACAGGAAAATTCCTCCATAATCTCCTGTGCTGTGCCCTGGTTGAGCGCACCAGTCGGCTCATCAGCGAATAAGATTTTTGGCTGATTTATCATGCTACGGCAGATGCAGGCTCTCTGAAGCTGTCCACCAGATACCTCCGTTATTTTCCGCTGTGCCAGCCCTTCCATTCCCATTTTCCGCATCAGCATCTGCGCCCTCTGCTCGATTTCCTTTCTAAAAGCTTTCCCTTTTTTCAGGTGGCAAGCGGGTAACATAATATTATCGATTAGATTCAGATTTTTTAGCATATTCATTTGCTGAAAAACAAACCCCATCCGCTCAAGCCGAAGCCTTGCACGATTGTCCTCCGATAAGGCGCAGATTTCTATGCCGTCCATCCATACTTCTCCACAATCAGCGTGGTCCATACCGGACATCTGATAAAGCAGGGTGGACTTTCCAGAGCCGGAAGGTCCCATGACGGCCACCATTTCTCCAGTATTTATAGCAAAGTTGATATCGTTCAGGATTCCATCTTTACAAAGATTCTTAACAACCAACAGTTCTGACATAGCTCTTTACTCCTTTCCCATGCAGCACTCATATGCCCTGATATTTTGAATCTCCAACAACCCAAGTAAGGTCGCACAAAAAACCGTAATAACTACAATAGCAGGAATCCAGCCACATACTGCTTTATAATCAATCAGAAAACAAAAACCTGTTGCCCCAAGCGTCTTTAAGAGCACTCCCGCCAGTTTTTCACCCAGCAAATTTCCGAATAAAATCCCTACTAAAATGCCCGCCAGCAACACAGGCAGATAACCAAGTAGGTACATCCCTTTGATATCTCTGCCTGTAAAACCGATTGCCTTTCTCAGAGAAATATCATAGCGGTCTTTTGCTACAAGCAGACGGGTAAACAAGACTACCACCACAAACATTACCAAAGTCGCTGCCAAAGCCACCACCCGCGCCGCCATGCGAATCTCCCGTATCGTCTGTCCATAGGTATCGTCGACATATTCCTGTATATCCACCGCCTTCGCGCTGATGCCAATGTCAGACAGAGTTTTGGTATACTCGGATAACCACGGATCCTTTACAGCGTCATCTTTCAATGAAACATAAAACACACTCCATATAAGAGGTCCGTCGTCATGAAGGTATGCGGCTTTCGCTGTCTTTCCTCCGTTTGTGATGTCTGAATAAATTCCGCAGACGGTGTATTCCTGTGTATTTTCATGAATCGAAAGAAGAAGCTTGTCTCCCACAGATAATCCCAATTCATCTGCACACAAATAAGAGAGCGCAATCTCGTTTTTCTCTTTTGGTGCTTCTCCCTCTGCATAGGTGACAGGAAATATGGTGTGGTTGCCTTGCTCCACTTGCAAGCTGGTGCGAGAACCGTCTGGAAGAACCACCCAGCAGGAGACCGTCCGCAAAGTGACAGAACGCTCTACCTGTTCATCCGCATCCAGCAGCTTTGCGACCTGCTTCGTCTTGACTACAATATCTTCCGTCTGACGGATATCCAAACGGATTTCTCCATCTCCAATTCCCATATAAGTGACAAAGCGAGGAGAAGAAATAGTGCTTAGAAGGTTCTGTGGCAAAATCATCATAAATATCCCTAAACCAATAACCAGTACAATAATCAGATACTGAGGAGAAAATAGTTGTCTCTTTTCGCTTTTTCGCTCCCTATCCTGTCCAGTCAGCACCTCCACCGCCGACAATGTTTCTGTGCGTTTTATCGTCCTCCTGATTGACAAAAGCAGAATTCCTTCCGTTAAGGTCACGCCTGCAAAAGCCGCCAGGAATCCCAACAATCCATTTTCAGATGCTCCATATAATTCCTGCATCTGTGCCGATATAGTTTCCTTCACCAAAAGCGCAAGAAGCAGACCGACCACCGCTCCCAATCCAGACAGTACTAGAAATTTTAAGTTATAGAGCTGCCGGATATCGCCTTTAGATATTCCAATGGCCTTCAGCATTCCGATTTCTTTTCGGTCTGTCTCTAACTGTGTCAGCAACGTAAATCGAATGCAGAGCATAGAAATTAATAATAATACAACACTCACTAGAAGAATCACCAATATCATCAATCCGTCCGAAAGTGCATTCATCATACGAATCAACGGTTTTGTAATCGACGGTCCATTGGAAGGCAGTCCAGCATCTGTGTATTCTGTGGCAAATACATTTCCTTTCGCACCTTCCTGCAACAGAAATTCAATCAGGTATTCCTGACTTCCTGCTTCTTTCAGCCTTTCATAGTCGGATTGACTCACCAAAAAACGCTTGGAAGATGCCATCATGGAATTCATCTGGGAATCTCGAAGGAATCCAGCAATGGTGAAAGAGTTTTCACCAATCTGCACGTTTTTCCCAACGACAAGCTCATACTCTTGCCGATAGCAGACTGGAACGTAAATCTCACCATCAGATACCTGGATAATCTCATTTTCCAAATCCAGAAGATAATCAAACTTCCCACTCTGTACGCAGACACCGTTATCCTGGGTACTATCTGCCAGAGAATGACCGTCCAGAACAATAGAGCTATTCTCAAGATTTAGAAAATACAAAGTCTGGTAATCCTGTACCTGAGCATTTTCTTTAGCAAACTGGACAAGCTCTGCTTCTGAAATCTCTCCGGCATGCATTTGCAGAAAATCTGGCGTCTCTGCTTTTTTCATCAGCGTATCCACTGAAGTCATCAGACTGACAAAAAGAAAGCAGGTCAATGCAAACATAAACGCGCTGATTGCCATAAAAAGCCAGGTGGTTACAGCCAGCAGACAGTTGCCTTTGATATCATTCCATAGGATTCTTTTTTTCATAGTGCGCTCCCTTCTCTGGATTTTGAAATTCCGTTCTCCAGTTCACGAACTGCTTTTATAGGGTAAACAGCCAAAGCCATGATACTAAGCAACATTCCGGATGTCATGATGACCACAGCTGCTCCACGTCCAACGCCAACTTGAAACCGTTCACCAATCCCATCGGCCAAGACACCAGCTAGACCATAAGCCACTACATAACCAATCTGCGACAGGAATCCAATGAGTCCCCAAGCTCTGCCTTGTAATTCATCCGCAATATTTGTCCTCACAAGAAAATCCAGACAATTATTCGCAAAAGGAAGCATAGCAAAAAATAAAAATCCCGCAACACAGATTAGGTATATATTCTCCTTCATCCCAAAGAGAATCATAGCGATACCCGCTACGGTGAGGGATACAGATAAGACCTTCACATAACCTTTTTTAATCCCTTTGGCTCCCAAAAACAAACTAGAAACGAGCATTCCACTGGCGCAGACCGTCTCCCCGATTCCTAATATAGCGCTGTCTGCAAAATCTAGAATCAATGGCTCCGCCAAAATCTGAAAGGCTCCCATAAAGCAGGTCATAACAGAAGAAAGCATAATCAAAAGGAAAACCCCTCTTTTTTCCGTAACAGTCTGCCACCCTATTTGCAAGGCTGCAAAAAACGGTTCCTTTTCTTCTGCTGTTTTTGCTTCCAGACCTTTTCTGACCACTCCGGTACAGAGCACTGTCAGAAAAAACGTACCGATATCGAGAATCAAAAGTAATCGGATATCCGATACCGTCAAAAGCACCCCAGCAAGAATAGGGGAGATGAGATATCTAGCGCTTCCTGCGAGGCTGACCATCCCGCTGGCTCTGGAATATTCCTCTGTATCCAAAAGATCTGTCACTGTCGCGCGATAGGAGGGTTCTAGCAGAGAAGAAAAAATTGAGCTGATTGTCACTCCGATACAGATTTCCGTAAGGCTGGCTCCACCGCTTAACATACAAACCAAAATAAACAAAATACCCACGGCAGAACAGCCATCCCCAAGCATCATGAGCATCCTTCTGTCATAGCGATCTGCCAGAACACCCGCTGGAACACTCAAAAGCAGGGTTGGCAGAAAAGCCAGAAGAGTAACAAGTGCCATGTCTGCCGCACTCCCTGTCTGCCCAAACACATAGACACCCAGACCGAAGCTGGTCAGTCCGCCGCCTATCCCCGATACCAATTCTCCTGTCCACAATAGCAGGAAACGTTTAAAATTACTTTTCTTTTTCATCCAAAACTCCTTTCTTGTATTAGACCGTCAGTCTGTCGGTAAATACTGAAAAATAAAAGAAAGCAGGCTCAGCGAGCTTTCTTTTATCATAATTCAACGAAACTCCATTCCGTCCTCTTTTTACTTTTAAGCTCTGTCTCTATAGAATATTTTCATAAGGACATCTTCCAGACTGCCTTTTTCCATCCCCATCAGACGCTCTACATTATAGATAAACCCAGCAATCTTCTTTTCTTTTTCTTCTTGGCTTAAATCAGCCATATTCATATCATCAAAAGCAGTATTCGCATACAACATAATCATTTCTACCACCTCTTCTGGATAGCTCGTATGGCAAATCCCCTCTCTTATGCCTTCCTCCATCAGCTCTGTTAAAATAGGATTGATACCCGTCAGAAGCATTTTTTGCATCTTCTGGTGCATAAGTGCATTTTGAGGTCGGTGTACCTGCTCCATTACTTCATGACCGATTGAATTTTCTACATTTAAAGACATAATGGTTTTGGTAAGCCGTTCCAAAAGCGGCAACTCCTGATTACGAACAATCTTTTTTGCTCCTGCCATCAAACGCCTCGTCATCCGTTCAATAACTCCGTCCAAAATATCCTCTTTGGATTTAAAGTGATAGTAGAGAGTCCCCCTGGCAATTCCTACTTCTTCTAGAATATCATTGGTGCTGGTATTGTCAAAGCCCTTCGTACCAAACAGCTTTTCTGCCACATCCAGAATTTCTTCTTTTCTTTCTTCTGCTTCCTTTACTACCCGCATATCATATCTTCCTTATCTTATTATCAAGATGTTGGGGTCAAAAGGTCTAAAATTCTCTTGCAAGCAAGCTTGCGTCGGATTTTAGACTTTTTGACCCTGGTATCTTATCAAGTTCATGGACCGACTATCTGTCGATATTATACTAAAAAAAATCACTGTTGTCAATCAATATTGCTAACAATCCAAATCAATGTTAAAAAGGCGAATGATGAGAAAAACATGGAGAATATCAATATGTAATTATCCTTTCGCCCTTTTACGCTTGTAACTACTATTCTAGTACTTCATAAAATCCCTCTTTTTGTAATATATCTTTAGCCCATCTCACAACCTCGCCTTCCGCTCCCCAATTAATATTAAATAATCCACCCCCTCCAGCAGAACCTACAATATTAGCAGTTTTTTTCTTATCTACTTCCGTAATCATAATCGTTAAGGCTGTAAAACTTTTTGTTCGTTGAAAATATCTTTCAAAAGAAAGCAATACGATTGTCACATCATTACATTTTTGCCAATTTTCCGCGGCAAAATTAACTTCCAATTCTTCTTTTAAAACGTTCACTATTTCATATATAGAAATATCATTTTGACTGACCATTTTAATATTCTCTTTGCCCGCAAAATTTTTCCATTTACTAGAAATCCATCTACCTATTTTACTATTCTCTTCGCTCATAGCATCCCTCCATTCACTAGAAATCCATCATTCAAATTTTAGTATATTTTTATTATACCAGGGTATTTAATAAATTACTATATATTTCCTAATATAGACTAGAGAAATAGGCGTTGAAGTCAATCTTTAGATAGAAAAAACTATATTGACATTATCGTCTATTCTTTTGTATCCACTCCACAGCAAAATCCACTACATCCCGTTGTCTCATAAAACAGATATTCCCATTTCCCAAAGGTTCCTTGGTCACCTTTCTCTCCAATTCAAATGCTGCCCCAATCTGCTCAAAGTCTTCCCCATCTGCACAACCGCCTGGCAGAACTTTCACTGTAATTTCTTTACACTTTGCCGCTCCACAATAGATACTGGCAATTTCAAAGTAAGAGGTGCATCTAATTCCTTTCTCAGATTTTGAAGAATTGAAATTGCATGTTTTGCTCTCAAAGATACATCCTGCCTTACTGTTGTCAGTTCTGGAACACTATATATGCAAAGCGGACTATCGTCAAACCCCACTATCGAAATATCCTCTGGCACTCGAATTCCTCGCTGCTGAAAATAACTCATCAATTCAACTGCATAAAAATCAGATACTATAAAAACTGCGGTATACTCCAAAATATCTAGTATGTGATTTTCATAAAACTGCATCCGTTCTTCCTTCCAAAAAGGAATCTTCATGAAATCAACCGCCTCAGCTCCCATAGCAGCCACACATCCATCCATGCGCTCTGCATCCATACAAATAAAATTATCAGAAATACATAAAACTCTCTTATGACCCATTTGCTTTAAATATGTTCCCACCTGATATCCGCCGTCATAATTGTCAATTGTCAAATTGCAGATTCTTTGAGTTTCCTGAAAAAAACCATCGTATACTACAAATGGAATATGCATAGATTCCCGCAGCTTTTTATAATCTTGCTCGCAAAAACCAATTAATACTAATCCTTCCATATTCCACATGGACGCAAAACGAACAATCTCATTCCACTCTGTTGTCGTCTTAACCATCATAAAATAGCCCGCTTGATTAATCTCTTTCGATAAGGCATTAAGAGCAGAAGAAATAAAGCCATCCTCCAATACATGCCCTTCATACTTTTCATGGTCATTCACTACAATGCCTATCATTCTCGAATTATTCTGTGCCAGCAAAATTCCTGCCATGCTAGGAATATAATCTCTCTTTTCTAAAAGCTCCTGAACTCGCTTTACCGTTTCGTCTGATATCTTCTTTGTCTTTCCGTGAATCACATTAGACACTGTAGCGGTACTAAGTCCTAATTCTTCTGCAATGTCAACGATTCTAACTCTCCCATTTTTCACCGTCATCTATCCCCTTTATGCGAAATTTCAACAAACTACAACCTAATAATACTACTGGAAATATAATAGCATACAATAATCCCCTCTTTAATTCTCCTCCATATAATTCGGATATCCGTCCTACAATCGAAGGACCAGCTCCACATCCAAGGTCTCCCGCAAGAGCAAGAAAGGCAAACATAGCGGTTCCCCCAGAGGGTATACTTTTTGCCGCGATGCTAAAGCTTCCTGGCCACATAATTCCTACTGACAAACCACAAAGCATACATCCAAGTAGACCAAGCCACGGCTGTTTCGATAATGCTGCCAAAAGATAACTGATAATACAAAGAACGCTACTGAAATTCATAAATTTCTCAAGTTTGATTTTCTCCCCATACTTTCCAAAAAATGCTCTCGAAAGTCCCATCATAATAGCAAAACTACATGGTCCTAATAAGTCTCCTACCGTTTTTGATATATGAAGAGAGGATTCTGCAAAAGCAGATGCCCATTGGCTCATTCCCTGTTCTGAGGCACCTGCACATAACATCATAATAAATAACTTCCAAAAAACTCCAGATTTAAAGAGTTTTCCTGCACTCATTCCCTGTCCTTCCTCCACCAACTTAGGAATCGGAACTTTACAAAAATACAAGAAATTTGCCAATGGTATGATTGCCCAAATACACGCCAAAATTTGCCAATGATGTATCCCAAATAAAGTGAAAAAAAGAGTACTAAATACAATGACCAAAACATGCCCCCAACAATAAAAAGAATGTAAAAGGCTCATCTGCGCCTCTTTTTTCGTGGAAGGACATGCCTCTACAATAGGACTGACTAAAACTTCCAAAAGTCCTCCCCCGATTGCATAAATTATTACAGATATAAATACCCCAAAAAAAGCATTGGAAAATAGCTCTGTGAGAAAAAATAATCCAGATAAACCTATCACTGCGAACAAATGCGCTATCTTCATACAATTGCGATATCCTATCCTATCGACAAATATAGAACTGAAAAAATCAACTAATAACTGTATCCCAAAATTGACAGAAACTAATACGGAAATTTGACTTAGTGAAATATGAAAGCTTTTCTGTAAAGTCAAAAATAATAACGGAAGAAAGTTATTTACAATCGCCTGCGTGATATAGCCAATATAACAGGCATATCTTGTGTGATTATAATTATTACTAATATGATTCATTTTTTATGCTCCTTTGAAATAAGAATTCTCTCTTAGTATATTATATTACCGTCCTTATTTCAAAGGTTAAACGCATAACCCATCACAAAAATATATTTCAATTTTTGTGCATATTTTCCCATAAAATTAAGGCTGAATTACCAGTCTAACTAAACTAGTAACACAGCCTTAGTTCATATATATATTTACATCTCATCCTATTTACACTTTATCTTTTATTCTAAATATTATAAAACTAGTGTTTTATGCAATCAAGTTTGTTTACCAAAAACCCCTTTTCATCTTTTCTGACAGGCGATCGCGCTACTTGACTAGACTTATCACCCACAAAACGGTAATCACAAATATTATAACCCATTCCCACAGTTTTAGGTCGAATGAGATGAATCCCAAATTCTGGCATATTATCATAATCTGGATTACACATAGCGGGCATCAAATCCATATATCCATGGCTTTTCGCAAAATCTGCAATCGGACAGCCCACAAGTACTATCTGAAGTCCTTCGACCGATTTATCTGGATTCACTTTTACCCTCCACGCATTATTCCATTTCCCCAAATCTACCATTCGATTCATCGGAGCAAATGCAATCTTTAATAATCCCCCTGCCAACTTAAGCAATCCCCTATTATTAGCAGTCAAAAACTCTGGATTTCTTTTTTTCTTTGACGTATCTCCGTTAAACACTAGAGCAACCGTTTTTGTAAATTCCTCCACTGTTTCTTTGGAATCTTCTGGCATAGCTTCCCAATATGCAAAACAGGCAATAGAATCATATAAGTCATGTGCCATAAAATTTTTACTGCCGCCAGTATACGGCATATCATTTACAAATTTCTCATAAATTCTTTTCGTTTTCTTCCACAGCATCGCTCCCCGCTTTCTTCCAAAACGCTCTCTCAAACGCCTTGTCAAAACCTTTTTGGTTGACGGAAGATATTCCACATGCTTTTTATAATCGATGTTTAAATTCTCTTTCTTCGCCATATTATACTCCTATATCCTTTACTTTTTTACATTCCACATATGTCAATGGAAAAGAAGCCCTCAACGTCTTCTTCCCATTCAGGTGCCATCCATTCTGCTTGAGAAAATCTATATATTCATCCTCTGTCCAACCATGCTCCGTATGGAATCCGACAACACCCATAAGCCTCGATAAAATTCGTTTTGGCAAGGTCATCTTCCCATGTGTAAAAGTGGGTACAATTAAAATTCCACCTCATTAATTCATTAGTTAGTTATTTCTAATTCATATATTATAACTAACCAACAAAGAAATCAATATCTTTTTAAACATAAATTTTATATAAAATTATGTTGTGAGTAAGCCAATGGGGTTCTCGCCACTCATTATAACATTACTCATCCCGCACCTGAAAGAGTAGGATTTCCTCACATTTATTGTAATAACCTCTCTAATCCCCTCATACACTATACCAACACCCTCCCCTATCAAAGGAGACCTCGCCCTTGAAACAGCATTTTCTCCAAGTTTCCGTCCTCCTCATCTTTTTCACCCTCCTTTTCTTCCCAGAAATCTCCATCCTCGGCGCCAAAGATGGGCTTCTCCTTTGGTATAATTCTGTCGTCCCAACCCTCTTCCCATTCATGATTCTATCCAATATCATGCTAAAGACAAACTCTATCGAATGTTTTCACCTTCTCTTCACCCCACTATACCGCCTATTCCCCAAATTCAACAAAAACCTCCCCTATCTATTCCTCCTCGGCTTCTTCTGCGGCTACCCAATGGGTGCAAAGACAATGGATGATTTTTTATCCCAAAACCTCATCGATAAAACTTTCGCAAAATACAGCCTCGTCCTCTTCAACCACGCAAGCCCCATGTTTCTAATCGGCTATATCGTAACCGCCACTCTAAAAAATAAATTGTCCATCCCTCTTTTCTTTTTTATTTTATACGCTCCCTACCTTGCCTATGGCATTTTACTCGCTCTCATTTGGAATAAAAAAAAGACAAAAGTCTCTGCTCTCTCCATCTGCGAGCAATCTTGCACTGACCATACTGAGATAAACGTCTTTTTGGACTCCTTCTCCATCCTCGTCAAAGTCGGCTGCTATATGATGCTCTTTTCCATCCTATGCCGTTTTCTCATCTTCTTCCTCCCAGAAGATAATTTTCTCGTCATCCTTCTCATCGGAATGACCGAAGTGACAACAGGAGTAAACTTTGTGGCAAACTCCACCCTTCCTTTTTGCGAAAAAATAGCCCTCATCTGTGGACTCACCTCGTTTGGCGGTCTATGCAGTCTCGCACAGACAAAAAGTGTTCTCACAAAATCAGGGCTATCTGTTCATTTTTATTTTATACTAAAACTCATCTTAGGCTGCACTAGCTACTTTTTAGCAAAGTTTCTCTTGTTCTTATACTAACTACTTTTTAGAGAAGTATCATGCCATAATGTTTTGCCAGTACACAACTGAGGGAGTAGGCAAGTATTTGCCTACTCCCTCAGCGTCTGTCCCCATTATCTATCTCCCTCAGCGTCCTTTCCAAAAACCTCCTAGAAATCCTCCTTTGTCCTAGTCAAAGGCTGTCCAGATGCAATCTTTTTCAGTCGATTTAACTGGTCCTCAATCTCTTTTCGGTTCTTCTCCACTGTCTCTTCATTCTGCTTGAAATTAGACAAAACAGAGTCAAAAAGCTGCTTCTCATTGTCATGAATATTGGCGAACATTCCACTAAGTCCCGCCATCATATCATTCGTGTACTCCATCGCACGAATCTGAATATCAGAAGCCTCTCGCTTTGCCTCTTTGATATGCTTATCTGCGGTAGCTCTCGTCTCCTCCATAATCTCATCGGCCCGGTATTTTGCCATCTCCACAACTTCACTCTCTTCAATCATCTTAGCCGCCTCGTCGGCCGCATTTTTGATAATCTGGTCAGCTCTCTCCTGCGCCTCAGAGACAATATCCTTCTCTCTGTCTAATACATCCTGCGCCTCAGCAATCTCTCCTGGAACTTCCATTCTCAAGTCCTGTAATTTCTGCAATAATGTCTCCTTTGGAACACTAATCTTGCCTGTAGATAGCGGAACACTCTTACATTCCTCCACTAACTCAATAATCTCATCAATCATCTCTTCTATGTTTGATCTCTCCATGTTATCCCTCCATCTCTTACTCTTATGATATGTGATACTTTTCTTTTATCCTATCTTTTATATAATCTGGCACAAAACCATCCACGTCTCCTCCAAAATGCGCAATCTCCTTCACCATACTAGAGCTGATATAAGAATACTTCGCACTCGTTGCAAGAAACATCGTCTCTACCTCCTGGCAGAACTGCTGATTGCCCTGCGCCATCTGTAACTCATACTCAAAATCTGTCACACCTCTAAGTCCTCTGACAATCACACTCGCCTTCTGCTGCTTGGCAAACTCTATCAAAAGTCCCTCAAAAGCCATAACTTCTATATTCGGTAAATGCTTTGTCACCTCTCTTAACATATCCATCCTTTCCTCGACCGAAAAAAGAGGCGTTTTATTCTTATTAACCAAAATCCCGATAATGACTTTATCAAAGACTTTGGACACTCTCTCTATCATATCCAAATGCCCCAGCGTCACTGGGTCAAAGCTCCCTGGATAAATCGCTGTCTTCATCTTCTCTACTCCTTCAAATCAACTGTTTCATAGTAAATGTATGTTTATTCGTCTTATATATCTTTTCTTTGACCATATAAAATCCGAAATCTTTTAAGTAGGAAAACTCCGTCTCCAAATCCGACTCTATAATAATCAATGTATCACTCGTACATAAATTCAGTGAAGATAACTGATATAAAACATCCTTCTCTAACTCTTTGCCATAAGGCGGGTCCATAAAAATATAGTCAAATCGATATCCCTGGTCTTCCAACGCATAGAGAGCCGTGGATACTTCTCTTTGCATAACCTTTGCCTGTGTATCCAACTTTGTATGAAGAAGATTCTCCCTAATACAATCACATGCCTTTTTATTATGTTCCACAAAAACTGCCTTTTTGGCACCTCGACTCAAAGCCTCAATTCCAATCCCGCCACTTCCCGCAAATAAATCCAAAAACTGCGCATCATAAAGCTCATGCTGAATCATATTGAATAAAGTTTCCTTAATCCTATCTTGTGTCGGTCTCGTCTCCATCCCTGGCACTGTCTTTAATTGGAGTCTTCTGGCCTTCCCTGCTATTACTCTCATATCAAGCCTTTCCTCTCTTTTTCTTACCTCTCTATTATCAGAATAATACATCACGCCTTATACTATCCTGTCACCAATATAGTATACATCGTTTTCCATACTACTCTATCCTTGATATAGTATTATTTTGCCTTCTATACCACTTTGTCGTTAGTATACCATTTTTATCCTCATTAGAAAAGTATTTTTAAATATTTTTTTAGAAGTCCTAAAAAAAACGTAAAATTTCTTCCGTATCTCACTCTCTATCACATCAATACATATCTAAAAATAATATCTACTCGTGGAAATTGTCCAAAAACGAAATCTTTATTAATGCCAACCATAAAATATACTATAACTCATAAATTAAATAGAGGAGTTTTCAGACAATCTAAAGAAGCGCGACATATAAAAATATAAACTACTTCTCCATCACACCAATACACAGCAAAGAGAATTCGTCGATATGTCCTCGAAAAACGATAGAGAGTGGAGCGTTTTTTCGATATACTTAGC
>JAUUSJ010000086.1 GCA_030841965.1 Blautia sp. | reverse complement strand
GGGAGGCGGCAAAAATCAGCGTATGTCGAAAAATCGTGGGAACGAACGTGTTTTTATGGCATATATCGTCTCTCGGCGTTTCCACCCTCATCTCCTAGTCCTCTCAGTCTCCGAGTTTTTAGCCTTATTCCTCCAGATTCTTCTTAGCCGCCGAAAGCATCAGCTTAATACGATTAATCTGATTCACCTCACTAGCTCCCGGGTCATAATCAATCGCCACAATATTCGCCTCCGGATGCTGATATCGAATCTCCTTAATTACTCCCTTTCCAACAATATGATTTGGAAGGCAAGCAAACGGCTGAGTACAAACAATATTTGGCACTCCATTATGAATCAATTCCATCATCTCTCCCGTCAGGAACCATCCCTCACCCGTCTGATTACCGAGAGAGACAAAATCCTGCGCCATCTTTGCCAAATCCTGAATATGTGCCGGAGGAGTAAAATGTTTGCTCTTCTTTAACGCATCACTAATTGGCTTTCTACATTGCTCAATCGCCTGAATACCAATTTTACAGAGCGCTGCCGCCTGTTTTGACTTACCGAGATACTTCGCCTTAAAATCTGCATTATAAAAACTATAGAGCAAAAAGTCAATCAAATCAGGCATAACCGCCTGAGCTCCCTCTTTTTCAAGAAGTTCCACAAGATGATTATTTGCATCTGGAAGAAACTTCACCAAAATCTCGCCGACAATACCGACCTTTGGTTTTTTCACATCCAGTCGAGGCAGTTCATCGAACTCCTTGACAATCGCCTTGACATTTTTCTTAAACTCAGAAATAGTCGCTTTTTCCAGAGAATCCTGACAAATCTTCAACCATTTTTGATGAAGGGCATTCGCAGAACCCGGCACCTTCTCATAAGGACGAGTTGCATATAGAACATTCATAAATAAATCTCCATATAAAAATGCCTGTGCCACCCTCTTTAAAAATGGAGCGGTAATCTGGAAGCCTTCGTTCTTCTCAAGTCCCTGCACACTAATACTAATAACAGGAATATGACCATATCCCATCTTTGTCAATGCTCTTCGGATAAATCCGATATAATTACTAGCACGGCATCCACCGCCTGTCTGTGTGATGGCGAGAGCCACTTTATTCAAATCATATTTCCCAGACTGAAGCGCACTCATCAACTGTCCGATAACAATCAGGGAAGGATAACAGGCGTCATTATTGACGTATTTTAATCCAGTATCGACTGCGACCTTTCCCATCTCAGGCAGAACGTCGATATGCATATCTGAGTGGTCAGCCGCCGCCTGAAGCAAATCAAAATGTATCGGTGACATCTGAGGAAGCAAAATAGTATAGTCTTTTGCCATCTCTTTTGTAAACTCAACACGGTCGAAAGCTGCGGAAGATTCCAAAGGTTCCACGCATTGTTTATGGCGAACTGAGACCGCACTGAGTAAGGAGCGAATACGAATTCTCGCTGCACCTAAATTATTTACCTCATCAATTTTTAAAACTGTATAAATACGTCCAGACTTGGATAAAATATCATTAACCGCATCTGTTGTGACAGCATCCAGACCACAGCCAAAGGAGTTTAGCTGAATTACTTCGAGCTGTTTATTTTTCTTCGCATAATTGGCAGCTCGGTAAAGTCTGGAATGATACATCCACTGGTCAGACACGATAAGTGGACGTTCCACCTGACTTAGATGGCTGATAGAGTCCTCAGATAAAACAGCGACATCGTAGGAGGTGATGAGCTCAGGAAGACCGTGATTAATCTCAGGGTCGATATGATATGGACGACCTGCGAGTACAATTCCAGTTTTTCCAGTCTCTGCAAGGTAAGCGAGAGTTTCCTCGCCCTTCTTTTGAATATCTTTTTTCACCTGGTCTGCCTCAGCGTAGGCTTTCGTTACGGCAGATGCAATTTCTTTTTTGCTAACAGAGAATCTGCGTCCAATCTCATCATAGAGACGCTCAATTAATGCCTTTTTATTATCGAGAGCTAAAAATGGATTGAGAAAATGAATGCTCTCATCCTTTAATTCTTCGACATTATTTTTGATATTCTCTGCGTATGATGTGACAATCGGACAATTATAGTGGTTCACTGCGTCCGTCGTCTCATTTTGCTCATAAGGAATACAAGGATAAAAAATATTTTTAATTCCTTTCTTTAAAAGCCACATAATATGACCGTGAGCAAGCTTTGCAGGGTAGCATTCTGATTCACTTGGAATGGATTCGATACCGAGTTCATAAATATTTCTCGAGGAGCGAGGGGATAAAATAACTCGAAATCCAAGCTCTGTAAAAAAGGTAAACCAAAATGGATAGTTTTCATACATATTGAGGACACGTGGAATACCGATTTCGCCTCGTGTCGCCTCATTTTCAAATAATGGCTTATAGCCGAAAATTCTCTTTAGTTTATAATCATATAAGTTTGGAACGGTCTCCTTTGTCTTATTGACCTTTCCAAGACCACGCTCACAGCGGTTTCCTGTAATATACTGTCTGCCACCTGTGAAATGATTGACGGTCAGAAGACAATTATTCGTACATCCCTTACAGCGTCTCATATCTGTATGGAAATCAAGTGTTACAATATCCTCAAGAGAGAGCATTGTACTTTCCATACCTTCCTCATAGTGGTCTCTCGCGATAAGTGCCGCACCGAAGGCACCCATAATGCCGGCGATATCTGGGCGGATTGCATTACAGCCAGATATTAACTCAAAAGCACGAAGGACAGCATCGTTATAGAAAGTTCCACCCTGCACGACGATATTTGTTCCGAGGTCCTTTGGAGAGGTCAATTTAATCACCTTTAGGAGTGCATTTTTAATAACCGAGTAGGCGAGTCCGGCGGAGATATCTCCGACCTGTGCTCCCTCTTTTTGAGCCTGCTTTACTCTGGAGTTCATAAAGACAGTACAGCGAGAACCGAGGTCGACAGGTTGACTCGCAAAGAGAGCTACCTTGGCGAAATCTTTCACATCATAATTCAATGATTTTGCGAAGGTTTCGATAAAAGAGCCGCATCCAGAAGAGCAGGCCTCATTTAGGAGTACATTATTGACGACCTTATCCTTAATCTTAATGCATTTCATATCCTGACCGCCGATATCCAAAATACAGTCGACATCAGGATTGAAAAATGCAGCGGCATTATAGTGGGCGATTGTCTCAACCTCGCCCTCGTCGAGCATAAAGGCCGCTTTTACGAGAAATTCTCCGTATCCCGTGGAACAGGAGCGGACGATTTTGGCGTCGGCTGGCATCTGCTCTTGAATCTCTTTAATGGCACGGATTGTTGTCTTTAGGAGATTTCCGTTATTATTGCTGTAAAAATGATAGAGGAGCGTTCCGTCCTCTCCGATTACAGCTACTTTTGTCGTTGTACTTCCAGCATCGATGCCGAGATAACAATTTCCCTTGTAGGAAGAGAGATCTCCTTTTTTAATTGCGAAGCGATTATGCTTTTTGGTAAACTCCTCATACTCTTCCTTGGAGGAGAAAAGAGGGTCAAGTCTCTCTACCTCGACGGCAAGCTCAATACCAGATGCGAGTTGCTCTAGGAGAGCGTCGAGTGTCGTGGAATGCTCCTCGTCTGCGTGGAAGGCGGCACCGATGGCCGCAAATAAATGGGAGTGCTCCGGGGCGATAACCTGTTCGTCACTTAAGTGAAGAGTGCGGATAAAAGCCTCTCTTAATTCCGATAAAAAGTGGAGTGGACCGCCGAGAAAGGCGACATTTCCACGGATTGGTTTACCACAGGCGAGACCGCTGATTGTCTGGTTTACGACTGCCTGAAAGATGGAGGCGGCGAGATTTTCCTTTGTCGCTCCCTCATTGATTAATGGCTGAATATCCGTCTTTGCGAATACTCCACACCGCGCCGCAATCGGATAGATGGTCTCGTATCCCTTCGCATATTCATTTAGACCAGCCGCATCTGTCTGTAAGAGAGAAGCCATCTGGTCGATAAAGGCGCCTGTTCCGCCGGCACAGACACCGTTCATTCTCTGGTCAATTCCGTTAGAAAAATAGATAATTTTGGCATCCTCACCGCCAAGTTCGATGGCGACGTCCGTCTGAGGGGCGTAGTCGGAGAGTGCCGTAGATACACAGACGACCTCCTGAGCAAATGGAATTTTCATCTTTTCACATATAATCATTCCACCAGAACCTGTTACAGTAGGATGGACGGTAATATTTCCTAATTTATCCTTTGCTTTTTGAAATAAATCAGATAAGGTTTCTTGTATATTTGCGAAGTGACGTTGATAGTCACTAAACAGCAGGTTATGTGCTTCATCTAGTATAGCAATCTTTATAGTTGTGGAACCAATATCAATTCCTAATGTATATTTCATTCTAATATCCTCCCTTGTAAAAAAATTATGCTCGCAAAGTGATTGATTTTCCTCTATTGTATATACCAATTTATTATGTATCAATACTCTGCGCGATAAGGTATACAAGTACAGTATAGTGCGTAAGTCGCACATCATCTTTCCTTGATGTAGAAACAGTAGTTATTATAACGGAAAAAAATACAAAAGACAATAAGAAAAAACTAGAAAAATATATTTTAATAGGAAAGAATAGAGAAAAAAGGAGGAATACATTTAAATAAGTATGTTCACGGATAAATTGGTAATATCATACAATAGAATTATGGATACTCAGATAGCTAAATGGATGAAAAAATAGGAATCTTATTTAGCGGTATCAAAGGGGTCAAAAAATCTTTTGACCCTAGCATGATCTGATAGAAAAAGGAGGAGTAAAGATGTTAGATTTATTTGAGTATATTTCTACCTGTCAGGAAGATGAAAAAAAGAGAGAAAAAACTTGCGATGGCGTCATATATGTGATAAAAGATGGAGATACTTTATATGGAATTGCAAAAAAATACCAACTAAAGGTGAGGGATATTTTATCTGCGAATCCGTACGTAGATATTTATAATCTGCAAAGGGAGGATGAGATTTGTATTCCAGTTATCGAGAGTAATCCAGTGGAAGAATTTGATACTTATGTCGTGAAAGAGGAAGATACTATTTTTAGTATACTTGGAAATCTAGGTGTGGATTTTGAGGAATTAGCAAAATTAAATAAGAGTATTTCAGACATAAAGCTTCCGATGGGAACGGTATTATTACTTCCAAAAAAGAAAAAATAGTCTTAGTTTTATGTAAACTTTCTGTGATAAAGTTTGAAAAATGAAGGTAAATATGGTATTATAAACAATAGCTTGGGATATTCTTCCTCATATCTCAGGCTTTTTAAAGAGGACAAGAAAAGGAAGGAAGCAAACTTGATATGATTCGCATTTTTAAAACGATGGATGGTATGATTAGACAGATTAGTGAGATACAGGAGGGCTGTTGGGTGGCGCTTATTGCGCCCAAGCAGACAGAGCTGCTTGAGGTTTCTAATACCTATCATATCGATATGAATCATTTAAAGGCTCCGCTTGACGAGGAAGAACGCTCGAGAGTGGAGGTGGAGGATGACTATATTTTAATTATTGTGGATATTCCGATGACAGAGGAGAGGAAGAGAGAGTATTACGGCACGATTCCGTGTGGCATTATCCTGACAGGGGATAAGATTTTCACCATTTGTCTTAAGAATACGCCGATTTTATCTGCATTTATGGAGGGTAGAGTTAGAGAGTTTTGGACCTATAAGAGGACTCGCTTTATTTTGCAAATTTTATATCGAAATGCTTCCATGTATTTACAATATTTACGTATTATCGACAAAAAGAGTAATCAGGTAGAAAAGAAATTACATATTTCTACAAGGAATAGAGAGCTGATTGAATTGCTGGAGCTTGAGAAAAGTCTAGTCTATTTTACGACCTCTCTTCGCTCAAATGAGATAGTACTAGAGAAGTTGCTAAAGCTTGAGAGTATGAAGAGATATCCGGAAGATGAATCGTTGTTGGAGGATGTCATCATTGAGAATAAACAGGCGATTGAGATGGCAAGTATTTATAGCAATATTTTGAGCGGCACGATGGATGCCTATGCGTCTGTCATCTCAAATAATCTAAATATTGTGATGAAAGTATTGTCCGTTATCACAATTGTAATGTCAATTCCGACGATTATTGGCAGTTATTGGGGAATGAATGTCGGAGGAATTCCGTTCGCTAATCATCCGTATGGATTTTGGATTGTGATTATCATCTCGATTGTGATTACTTTAGTAGGAGGATTGATTTTAGGTAAGAAAAATGATTAAAGATATAGGGCAGGCGGCTCTTTCATACGGGATACCTGAGCTGGAGGTATTTGCTCTCATATCTTAGAAAGGAAAAAGTATGAATTTTATAAATAAGTTAGAGAGGAAGTTCGGAAGATTTGCAATTCCAAACTTATCTATGTATCTTATTGCTCTGTATGCGGTGGGAGCGGTGATAAGCTTGATGGACAGCAGTTTTTACTGGAATTATCTCTCACTTAACCCTTTTGCAGTTTTACATGGACAACCTTGGAGAATTGTCACTTTCTTGTTGGCGACGCCGTCTACGAATATAATTTTTCTTATTTTTGTTTTGTATTTTTATTATGCGATTTGTCGCTCGCTAGAGCAGGCGTGGGGAGCATTCCGGTTTAATCTCTATATTTTTACTGGAATTATAGGGACGGTTATTGCGGCGTTTTTGGTATACTTTATTACGAGAAGTCCGTATATCTTTATGGATATTTATTATATTAATTTATCCTTATTTCTAGCTTACGCAGCATGTTTTCCAGATTTACAGGTTTTACTTTATATGATTATTCCGATTAAGGTAAAATGGCTTGCGTACGCAGATGTGGCTTTACTTGTCTGGGAGTTTATACAAGGAGATATCGGCTCGAGAGTGGCCATTATTGTGGCACTTCTTAATTTCCTTATTTTCTTCTTTGGAACGAGAAATTATAATAAGATTTCACCAAAGCAAGTAAAGAGAAGAAGGACATATATCAAGGAGGTTAAGAAGACTGCAAAGACAACAAGGCATGAATGTGCGGTTTGTCATAGGACGGAAAAGGATGACCCGAATTTAGAGTTTCGTTTTTGTTCTAGATGTGATGGAAACTATGAGTATTGTCAGGACCACCTATTTTCACATGCCCATGTGAAAAAGCGATAAGTCATATAGCCGCTATGCGGATTATATAGGAGAGGAGAAAAGCGGATAAAATTAACCGCTTCATTTGAAAAAACTTTTGGTATTTTATTGGGCATAGAAGGGGCATGAAGTTTGAAAGGAGATAAAGAACATGAAAAAAAGGACAAAAATTATCTGTACAATGGGACCAAACACAGAGGACCGAGACGTATTAATGCAATTGGCGAAGGAAGGAATGGATATCGCAAGATGTAATTTCTCCCACGGAACACATGAAGAACAAAAGGGAAAGATGGATCTGATTAAGAGTGTGAGAGAAGAACTAAAAAAACCGATTGCCATTTTGCTTGATACAAAAGGTCCAGAGATTAGGACAGGCTTATTAAAAGAAGGAAAGGTTCAGCTTGTGGAAGGCGAGACCATTACTCTGACAACAGATATGGGTATTGAGGGGGATGCTTCTTTGGTTGCCATCACATATGAGCAGCTTCCATCTGAGGTGGAAAAGGGGAATACTATCTTGATTGATGATGGTCTGATTGGTCTGGAAGTTCAAGAGACGACGGATACAACGATTGTCTGTAAGATTATAAACGGCGGTCTCCTTGGCAATAGAAAGGGAATCAATGTTCCAAATGTAAGAGTAAATCTTCCGGCTATCACAGAGCAGGATAAGAAAGATATCTTATTTGGTATTGAGCAGGGAATCGATTTTATTGCGGCGTCCTTTATCCGAAATGCAGATGCGGTTAATGAGATTCGTGCCATTTTAGAGGAGAATAATGCAGGTCATATCGGTATTATCTCTAAGATTGAGAACCAGGAAGGTGTGGAAAATATCATGGATATTATCGATGCCTCCGACGGAATTATGGTGGCCAGAGGTGACCTCGGTGTGGAGATTCCAGAGCAAGAAGTGCCATTTATCCAAAAACGTATTATCCAAAAATGCAACGAGGCGTTTAAGCCAGTTATTACAGCGACTCAGATGCTTGACTCTATGATTCGAAACCCACGCCCAACGAGAGCAGAGGTGACGGATGTTGCCAATGCTATTTATGACGGAACGGATGCGATTATGTTGTCTGGAGAGACAGCGATGGGTAAATATCCAGTGGAGGCATTAAAGATGATGGTTTCTATCGCCGATGCGACAGAGCTTCATTTGCCAGTAGATGCGTCTCATATTGACAAGTCTTTATATCATCATCAGGGTATTTCCACATCAGTTGCCATGGCAGCCGTGGAGACAGCGATGGGATTGAATGCAAAATGCATTATCATTCCTACTATGTCAGGATTTACAGTGAAATTGATTTCCAAGTTAAAGCCAGATATTGATATTATTGCTTTATCTCCTGACGAGAGGACAAGGAGAAGAGTACAGCTTTACTGGGGAGTACAGTCACTTCCTATGGAGCAAGTGGAAGATACCGATACAATGATGGAGACTTCTGTAAAGAATGTTGTGGAGGCTGGACTTGCCAAGGAAGATGATGTTATCGTTATGACAGCGGGAGGACCATCTAGAGATGGATTCCCAAGATTGACGGATACAGTAAAAGTGGCAGTTGTCCACTAGAATTTAAATTAGGGGCTGTCGCAGATAGAGTTTTGTATCTTGCAGCAGTCCCCTTTTAAGAGAATGACAGAAACTGAGGAAAAGTAGATGAAAAATCAAATATTGAGCAATATAAAAAAAGGAAAAAAATTAAAAGAGACGGTTCCAGAGTATTTGGAAGAAATGCGTCAGCTCTATGAGAAGTACGGGAAACTTCAGTTTATTTTTGCATACTACGATTACTGTGAGGATAGGATAGAGAAGGAGTTTACTCTATCGACTGAGAGAAAAGAGATGATTTTAAAGTTAGAGAACTGGATAAAATCATACTTGGATGGAGAGATAGGGATAGAAAAGGCGCAAGAGATATTCTTCGACTTGAGACAAGAAAGCACAGCGAAGATGGAAGAGATGATGGGATTTGTGACTAGAGTGGAGCTGTTTGAGCATGTGCTAAATCATATGCAGTATAAGTTTGACCCACCTTATGAGGGGGAATATAACCGAGAAAATATCGCACAGAGGCTTTATGAATATATTTTTAATGAGAAAGATAATGTTATTATTGACGGGAAAATCAAGTCTTTGATAGAGCAATTCCCCGCTCCGTTTGTGAAGTCAAAGTTTTATGACTTTATATTACAGAATATAGGACTTTATATCGGAGCAGATAGGCAGAGTATGGAGAGAATGATAGATACGATTCGCAGTACAGGATGCCTAAAGAAATTGGATAGCCAAGAGGAGAGACAGCTTCTTGCTGTTGTGGAGGAATTGGAAAAAAAGGATTATCGTTCTATGGAGAAGGATGAGTTTGAGGATACCAAGCAGTTTGTGAGCAATGTTGCAGGGCAGTTGGCGAGCAAGGTGGATTCGCTTTGTCTGTATCAGAAGGTGTTAAATTATTTTGGAGCATTGCTTTTTTGTCAGGCAGACTTGACGACTGGGGAGGAGGCGAAGATAATACAGCTCTTGCTTGAGTCCAATGAGGATAGACAAAAGCTTAGACAGGCGGAAGCATTATTTTATACGCTGGAGGGAAGACAAGAAGACCTCTTTTATGAGATAGATATGGCGAGTTCTTATCTGGATGAGCTTCCTCAGATAGAGAAGAAAGGTCAGAAGACATTAAGAGATTCAGAATTGGAAGAAGGGCGTAAGAAGCTTGTTATGGTGGGAAATCTGCTTTCGGATAATCTTTTTTCGCCGCTTGAGCAGACACAAGATGAGATTGTGACGGAGGACGAGGCGATGGCGAAGGCTGGAGAGCTGATTGAGGAGTTTAAAGTGTTTTTTAAAGCACATAATCGAGTGCTTAATCAATCTGTTATGTCTAGAGTCTTATCTGTCTTGCCGCTTGTATATAAGACACAGAGAGAGGTCGCAGAGTATATTGAGTATGCGATAATTCAGAGTCATTCTAAGGAACAGGTTATGGCAAATTTTGAACTATATCAGTTCGTTCAGGGCAAGTTTTAGTTCCTGTTTTAGAAGATTGGCTATAGATTTGGATATAAGAAAAGAACCGATAGGAAAAGAGGTGATGGCATGGTTTTATCAAAAAATTTAATCATTGGAGACAGTATTAAGGAGAAGCTTCCAGATATTATGGATAAGATAAAGGAGAAGAAAAAGTCTTATTCCTTTTACTGTATCACAGAGGCATCTAATCCACAAAATCTGCTCGATATTTATTGCTATGCCTCCCTGTTTGGACGATATTATAAAAATTTTAATCCTAAAGTAGTTGCGTTGGCGGGAAGCAAGGAGGAAGCCATTTCTCTTGTTGTGAAGATGACAGAGGAAGTGAATACGAAGATGCAAGAATCAGGAGAGAAAGATTTTACAAATCAATTTCGGGAATACTTAAAGAGATTTTGATATAAATCATAGTTCTAAATTTGTAAAGGGGGAGAAATGCTCCATATTATATTTATTATATTAAAAATAATAGGGCTGCTTCTTCTTGGAGTGCTGGGAATTGCATTATTGATTCTCTTACTTCTCTTATTTGCACCTTTTCGGTATTCGGTAGATGGCAAAAAGAGAGGGGAAGTTTGCTTTCATGCAAAGCTAACTTGGGTTTGCTTTTTTCTTCGAGTTGTATGCTCGTACGAGAAAGAAAAGCTAATTTACTATGTGAAAATATTGGGATATCCCCTCATTAGCAACGAGGAAAAAAAGAAAAGGAAGAAAAAAGGAAAGAAAAGGGAAGAAAAGAAGAAAAAGAAGGAGAAGCCTCTAAGTGAGGAAGAGCAGCTTTTATTAGCCGAGATAGAGGAAGAAGCCAAGCTACAGAAAATAGAGCTAGAGCGGATGAAAGAGCAGGAAAAGGCGAGAGAAAAAGCTACAGGACATAGGAAGATAGAAGAGTCAAAAGACGAGACGATAGAGCCGCTCAAAGAAGAAACGACAGAGCAGAGAAAATCGGATTTTTCCAAAGAGGAATCTGAGAAATGGGATAAAACAAAAGAAAAGAAAAAGATTCAGAAGGAAAAAATAGAACCAAAAATCGAAAAAGAAGAAGAGAAGCTAGAAGCGTTCGAGGAAAAAACACGGAAAAATCCGATTGTTTTATTGAGGAGAATTTTCTGCAAAATAAAGGAAATTATTTGCAAAATTTTAGAGAAGATAGGGCGATTTTTTCATCGATTGGATGAGCTGGGCGAGAGGATAAACCAAGTTTTTGAAAGATTGAGAGAGTGGATGGAGTTTATTAATGAAGAGATGACAAGGAAGGCACTCTCAAAAACAATAAAGATTGCGAAAAAGCTTCTAAAGCATATTTTGCCGAGAAAGATAAGAGGAAATCTGGCATTTGGTCTGGAGGACCCTGCGATAATGGGACAGATTCTTGCTATTTTAGGAATGGCGATGCCCCTTTACAAAGATAGCTTGGAGGTTGAGCCTCATTTTGGCGTTAATATGCTTGAGGGAGAGATAAAGGCGAAGGGAAAGATTCGTCTTGGATATCTTTTGTATTTGGCGGGTATTGTACTTATAGACAAGGATATTATGGGAACAATAAAGAAAGCAAGGTCTATGGCAAGAAATGATAAAGAAAGTGAAGGAGGAGAATAAACATGGCTGGAAACAATGATTTTAATTCGACAGTGAGTGAGTTATTTAAGGGAATGGATAATTTTATCACGACGAAAACGGTAGTGGGAGAGCCGACACAGATTGGGGATGTTATTTTGCTTCCTCTTGTGGACGCGTCTTTTGGTGTCGGAGCGGGAGCGTTTGGCTCAAGTACAAAGAATAATGCGGGAGGCGGAATGACAGGAAAGGTGACGCCTTCTGCCGTTTTGGTCATCAAAGATGGAGAGACAAGGCTTGTCAATATTAAAAATCAGCAGAGTGTCACAAAGCTTCTTGATATGGCTCCAGATTTACTGAATAAATTCAGTGATATGCTGGGTGGAAAATCAGGCTCTGAGGGTGGAAAGACGGAGAGTTCTTCCACAGTGGACGATATTTTAGACGAAATGGAGGGCTAAGGGCGGTAGTTCTTGTCATTTCCAAAAGTCGTAAAAAAAAAGCTTGCATTATAGATATATTTCTGTTAATATAGATTTGTTGCAAGTTTTTGACATGATGAGCGTAATAGAGGCAAGAATCCCCTAAGTTTGGGGAATGTCAATGGCTTAAGTTTTGGTTGAGGAGGTGCTAGTATGGCAAGATGTGCTATTTGTGATAAAGGTGCTCATTTCGGAATTAAAGTGAGTCATTCTCATAGAAGATCCAATAAGATGTGGAAGTCAAACATCAAATCTGTTAAAGTAAAAGTGAACGGAGCTCCAAAGAAAATGTACGTTTGTACTTCTTGTTTAAGATCCGGCAAAGTTGAGCGTGCTTAGTTTACTGCGAAAAGTTCCAATCAGACGGCGAGATATAAGCTGTTGTAAGACGTACACTACCGTCATACAACAGCTTTTTCTATGCTTAAAATAAAAGCACTCGCAGCGGCAGTTATTTGCAAAATAGGATATAGGAGAATATAAAACAAGATAAAATAAAAATACATTGACATAAATCTCGTTGGAGCCACCATCCAACGACAACTCCGAGGGAGAAAAAGAAAAGGGCAAAGCCACATACACGCTTCATAATTATCATTCCAACTATTTTTTATTAGTATATGATGATACCAGGGTCAAAAGGTCTAAAATCTGATGCAAGCTTGCTTGCAAGAAAATTTTGTTATCTTGAATAAAAGATATTTTCTTTTTATGAGAAAAAGGGTATAATAATGAGGAGCGTAGCAGCGCACGAATCGAAGTAAAAAAGATTGGAGGAAACGCAATGAGAGGTCATTTAAATACAAATATGGGAGAAATCTTGATTGAGAATGAGGTAATTGCAAAGTATGCAGGCATGACCGCCATGGAGATTTTTGGAATTGTGGGCATGGCGTCTGTCAGTATGAAAGATGGATTTGCAAAGCTTTTGAAGAGTGAGAATATAACAAAAGGCGTCAATGTTGAGATAAATGATAATAAGATTACGATTAAGTTTCATATTATTGTCGCGTACGGCGTAAGTATTGCGGCTGTGACGAGCAATTTAATCGATAGTGTAAAATATAAAGTAGAGCAGTTTACAGGTCTTAAGGTAGAAAACATCCAAGTATTTGTTGAGGGTGTTCGTGTTTTAGATTAGAATGGAAAAGCAAGCGATTAAGGAGGAAAAACGAAAGTGGCGAATCGGACAATAGATGCAAATACTTTGCAAAAAATATTTTTGGCTGGAGCCAGTCGTATAGAGAGAGAAAAGGAAAAGATAAATGAGTTAAATGTATTTCCAGTCCCAGACGGAGATACCGGAACCAATATGTCTATGACAATTATGTCAGCGGCGAAGGAGGTTGCAGGACTTGAAAATCCGACGATGAAACAGCTTGCGAAGGCGATTTCTTCTGGCTCCTTGCGAGGAGCGAGAGGAAACTCTGGAGTTATTCTCTCTCAGTTGCTTCGAGGTTTTACAAAAGAGATTGAGCTTCACGAGGAACTTGGAGTACAGGAAGTGGCTAAGGGATTTACGAGGGCGGTAGAGACTGCGTACCGGGCTGTTATGAAGCCAAAGGAAGGTACGATTTTGACCGTTGCCCGAGTGATGAGTGAGAGAGCGGTCGAGTATGCGGCGCAGGATGAAGATTTTGAGACTTATTTTAAGAAAATATTAGACGATGGGTATGATATTTTGGCGAAGACGACAGATATGCTTCCAGCTCTCAAGGAGGCGAATGTTGTCGACTCTGGCGGACAGGGATTAATCTGTGTTCTAAACGGCGCCTATGATGCGTATATCGGAAAGGAGAGTGCTCCAGAGATTAAGGTTGAGAAGAGAGTAGTATCTCCTACCGTATCAAAACCGCAGCCTGTCTTGGAGGAAGATATTAAATTCGGATATTGTACAGAGTTTATTATTATGTTGGAGAATGAGTTTGGCGAGAAGGAGGAGAATGAATTTAAGTCCTTTTTAATGTCCATTGGTGATTCTCTCGTTGTTGTGTCAGATGATGAGATTGTAAAAGTCCATGTTCACACGAATCATCCAGGTCTCGCTTTTGAGAAGGCTCTGACATTTGGCTCTCTGACAAGGATGAAGATTGACAATATGCGAGAGGAGCATCAGGAGAAGTTGATTAAAGACGCAGAGAAGCTTGCAAAGCAGCAAGCAGAGGCAGAGCGTCTAAAGGCACAGAGTCAGCGCCAGCAGGAGGCAAAAGAGATTGGATTTATCTCTGTCTCAGTCGGTGAGGGCGTGAATGATATTTTTACGGACCTTGGTGTAGATTATATTATCGAGGGCGGTCAGACGATGAATCCGAGCACGGAGGATATGTTAAGCGCAATTGATAAAGTAAATGCGAAGAATATTTTTATTTTCCCAAATAATAAAAATATCATCTTGGCGGCGAATCAGGCGAGAGACTTGGTTGAGGATAAGCGGATTATTGTAATTCCGACTAAAACTGTGCCACAGGGGATTGCGGCGATGGTTGCCTATGTCCCAGAACAATCGATAGAGGAGATAGAAGAGACGATGAATCATGCTCTCTCCTATGTAAAAAGTGGTCAGGTTACTTACGCAGTCAGAGATACGAATATCAACGGTATGGAGATTAAGACTGGTGATATTATGGGAATCGATGACGACGGAATTAAGGCAGTCGGAAAGAGCATGAAGGAGACGACAATCAGTCTACTGAAAAATATGGTGGACGAGGATTCTGGCTTAATCAGTATTTATTACGGACAGGACGTGTCTGAGGATACTGCGAGTGAGTTTGCCGAGAGTGTCGAGGAGATTTTTGAGGACTGTGATGTGGAAGTTCAGTATGGCGGACAGCCAATTTATTATTATATTGTATCAGTGGAGTAGGGAATGAGTGATATGCAGGGAACAGATTCTATCCGCACTCTAAAGGGAGTCGGAGAAAAGACGGAGAAGTTATTTGCCAAAATTGGAGTGTATACAGTAAAAGATTTGGTGAAGACTTATCCGAGATATTATAGTGTCTATGATGAGCCGTCCTATATAGAAGATATTGTGCCAGGAGAGAAAATTGCTCTAAGAGGAGTGATTTCTTCTCCCGTCACACTCCGAAGAGTGAGGCAGCTTGCCCTGATTATCTGTCAGATAGAGGATGAGACAGGAAAACTGACTGTCAACTGGTATAATATGCCTTATCTGAAGAAGACATTGCGAAGTGGAGGGGAGTATATTTTTGTCGGAACTCCTGTATTTAAGAATAATAAAATGATTTTGGAGCAGCCAGAGGTTTTTACGATAGAAGCCTACGAAAAACAGATGGAGACATTTCAGCCTGTCTATCCATTGACGCAAGGTCTTAGCAATAAAATGGTACAAAAAGCGATGAAGCAGAGTTTTCCCTATATGGAAGAGATAGAGGAGCCTCTGCCTTCTTGCATTATAGAGAGGTATCATCTTTGGAGCTATCAGGATGCGCTAAAGGAGATTCATTTTCCAACCTCAAGGGAGAGGGCAAAAAAAGCGAGAGAGAGACTTGTATTTGATGAGTTTTTTTTATTCCTAGCTGGAATTCAGTCTCTGAAGGAGGAGAAAAAAAAGATTGAAAATCAATATCGGATTTCCTTTGGGGAGGATGCGAGAAAGTTTATCGATTCCCTCCCCTATACTTTGACAGATGGACAAAAAACTGCGCTGGAGGAAATGAAACGGGACTTGATGGGAGAGACGGCGATGAATCGGTTAGTGCAGGGAGATGTGGGCTCTGGGAAGACGATTTTGGCAGTGATTTTACTTTTGATGACGGCAAAGTCGGGATATCAGGGGGCATTTATGGCGCCGACGGAGGTATTGGCTAAGCAGCATTATGAGACATTAAGACAGTTATTAGAGCCTTATGGAATTTCGATTTTATTATTAGTGGGAGCTATGACACAGAGGGAAAAAAAGCTCTGCTATGAGGAGATTGAGACGGGGCAGGCACAGATTATTGTTGGTACCCATGCCCTGATTCAAGAAAAAGTAAATTACCATTCCTTGGCTCTTGTTATTACGGATGAGCAACATCGGTTTGGAGTAAAGCAAAGGGAGAGTTTTTCTAAAAAAGGAAGGTATCCCCATATTTTGGTCATGAGTGCGACGCCGATTCCGAGGACATTGGCATTGATTATGTACGGAGATATGGATATTTCTGTCATAAAAGAGCTTCCGAAAAATCGACTTCCAATTAAAAACTGTGTGGTAGATAAGACGTATCGTATGACGGCATATCGATTTATTGAAAAGCAGGTGCATCTTGGAAGACAGGCGTATATTATCTGTCCGATGGTGGAAGAGAGTGAGACACTCGATGTGGAAAATGTGACGGAGTATGCCAAGATTTTGAGGAAGAATCTGCCCAATGATATTATCGTGGAGAGTTTGCATGGCAAGATGAAATCTGAGCAAAAGCAGGAGATAATGAGTCGGTTTGAAAAAGGAGAGATTCAGGTTCTAGTCTCGACTACCGTAATTGAGGTCGGAATTAATGTTCCAAATGCTACGGTTATGATGGTGGAGAATGCAGAGAGGTTTGGACTTGCGCAGCTTCATCAGCTTCGAGGAAGAGTCGGAAGAGGAAAGGAGCAGTCTTACTGTATCTTTTTGATGGGCAAGAAGACGAGGGAAGCGGAAGATAGATTGAAGATTTTGGAGAAATCAAATGACGGATTTTTCATTGCGAATGAGGATTTGAAGCTTCGAGGAGCGGGAGATTTCTTTGGAGTCCGTCAAAGTGGAGCGATGGATTTTGCGTTGGCGGATATTTATGAGAATACGGAGATACTTAAGGCGGCGAATGATGCTTTGATCTTTTTGAAGGAGGAAGGGTATGAGATTAGTTCGTTTTATGGGGATGAGATATATAGGCAGATGATTTTGTAGGGGATGAGGGTAAAATTTCTGGTAGTTGGATAATTGTTGTAGTGGAGACAGACGCAAAGAGAGTTCGTCGATATGTCCTCGAAAAACACGTTCGTTCCCACGTTTTTTCGACATACGCTGATTT
>JAUUSJ010000002.1 GCA_030841965.1 Blautia sp. | reverse complement strand
ATCTCGTTGCCTGTGTACATTCCGATACTAACATTCTTCAACTTGTCAATATCCATTAAATATCCTACACATTTTACAATCGTTGCAACTCCACAACTACAATCACTCTCACATTTGTTCTTAACATTTTTCGGTCTGTAACCAACCTTTTTAACCTCTTCCCAAAATGTTTCTCTCTGGTTCTGGTCATACCCAATTGCATTGTTATTCGCTGCCTCTATCGCCAACTGACAAATTGCTTCTCGCACCGCTTGGTCTTCGAATACAATGCAATGTGTCCACGGTCTATTATACCAGCTCCTAATGCACCATTCTTGTCCTGTCTGGTCTCCTGCTTTACCTCCAGAGTATCTTCCATTTTCATCGTGTCCACTATTGCTAATCATACTTGTCTCATCCTTTCTTCTTAAAATTAAAAGAGGGTAATTACTTACTCTCTTTGTTTTTATTTTATTCTGTTTCTATCCGTTTCGTCCCACTAAAACCAAAAGAGAGCGATTACTCGCTCTCTTATTACTACAATACTTATTCTTCGTAGATAATCTCTAATCCATAGGCTTTTGCCGCTTCGTGCTCGATACGACAGCCCCTAGCATCCTCCCAACCTTTACAGAAATACGCCGCATGGCAAAGAGACATACTTTCTAAGGATTTTGCAAGAAAACAAAGAGGAATCTGGACAACACCTCTATCCTCCATCTGTTCCTTGCTGTACCATTCATCCGTAAAAAGTGTATTTACTATCTCACAGCCTTTTCTAGTTAATGCTTTAATTGCCTTCTCTCTTGTAGCTTTAATTTCTTCCTCTGTTTTTCCAGCCATAGGCTGGCTAAGCATTGCTTTCTTCATGTTTTTTGCTCCTCCTCTATACTACTCTGCAAACATCCAATCTTCCGCAAGCATATCCGCCTGTGACGCTAACCAACCCACCTGTACACCAGAAGTACCTACAAAAGCAATTGCGTTATTTCCCATTGTTTTATGTTCGGCATTAACAATTTGTCCATCTCTACAATAACTAAGGTTAGTCGCTAACTGGATATATTGTCCTTTACCGTTCCAGCCTTTTCGAGTAACTTTAAATCCTCTCTTTAAATACTTAATTGCCTCGCCAAAATCAAACATGGCTTCACCGCCAAGCTGTGGGCAATTCTGTTCATTTGCAATTACCCACTCATCCGAGCAAATATTCAAAAGTGTATACTCTACTCTTTGCGTTTCTCGGATATCCAGCCCTTCGCTATCTTTTGTGTGCATAATAATTGTTTGCTTTTCACCATCCCAGTACCAATATCCGCCCCAAGTTGGTAACTTTACCTTCTCTCCCTTTTTCATTAATTCAAGCGCTTTTCTAAATTTCATTTCTTTATTACTCCTTTCCTTCTACCTCTGGCAGTCCTGCCACAGAGGTTAAAATCGATGCAACACCAGCTAAAGCCGCTGTCCCAACTACACATTTCCAATCAACTGCTGTAATAGAAGCAGCCACTGGCAACATTGCTACTGCAGTCTGCGCCATTGTTTTAGCAGCTCTTATAGCTGCACATTTAGTCCAATTTTTAAAATTTTTACTCATTACTCTTTGCCTCCTTTCTTTTTTGACTTTAGATGCAATTCTTGAATTTCCTGATGCATCTTCGTAATCATTCCATTTCCTCCTAGAAGATGGTACGCCTCGTACATCTCTTCAAAGTTCTCATAGGCGTAACTAGGTATTTCTCCTAATCTCATATATTTATCGTGATACTCGATTAATTGTACTCGCAAGAGTAGCATTGTACCTTTGCTGTTGGCATCCCTATCTCTCTTCTGTCTCTTTAAAATCCATACGATGTACCCCAGTAAGATAGGCAAGGCTATTGTATATGTGTCTAGTAAAATCTTATTCACTTCATGCCTCCTGCCCTTCTTCTGTTACCTCTTGCCAGCCCTGTGGGTAAGTGCCTGGATTCCAGACGCATCCGTCCATTAGACAGATATAACGCTTTCCATTGTATGTAATCTTATCTCCTGCGTTGTATGCGTCATGTGCACCCGTCGGCTGTACAAACTCTGGATATTCCTCTTCGGCTACTGGTGGAACAACCTCGCCTTTTAGAGTTAAGATTTCATTCTCAATTTTTGCAACCTTATCCGCTAAATCAGATAATCTAATGTATATTTTTTCAAAAAGTTCATTTTCCGATAAGTAGCTGTTCTGTGCAACTGCCTTTTCTCTTGCTAATTCGATTAGCTCTGTTTTCTCACCATCTGTTATTTTATCTTCCAGCCAGACTTTTTCTATTTTCTCTAAAATTTTATTCAAGTCATAGTTTTGGAATGTAATTACATTTTTAATTATTTCATACACGTATTTACACCTCCTATAATATCTGTGCTTGTGTGTTTGCTAAAGTGGATTGCAGCTCATTGAACTTTTTATCGATGTAAGCTTTCGTGTCTGCGCCGTAGATTACGCTCATATGGGCGTTTTCGTCATTCGCAATGTTAGTCGTGGGGTAATTAGTATGTAACGCTCTATAGGCTTCTATTTCCTCGGCTGTTAGGTCTGTTTCGATTGGATTTTTCAAGGGAAACCAAACGATGGTTTCATTCGCTCTTAAAAACTCTTTTGCTTTATCTACAGTGTCGATATCCTTACTAACATAAAGCAAAATTCGTGCCGCTCCGCCCCAACCTACGCTTGCTACTGTTTTTATGGAAAACACATTTAAATTTTCACCACTCGTTTTCTCTCTAAAGCGATTGCATATTCCATTTATTGTTCTAGCAACATAATTATCACTGTCATATTTTTCTACAAGAGTAGCATTTATTATATTAAAACTTGCGTTCGTCGCATCGATATAAAGAACGTCTTGACTATTTAATGTTTTTTGCGTAATGGACTGTACGTGCACTCCTCGCTCCAGGTCTATATAATCTGCAATCCAGTTCTGACCGTTTTCGTCTGTGTAGTTACCACCACTGTCGACAGGAATAGCTCGTAAATCGTTCGGAGTTGCAATATTTAATATTTGTTTCTTATAAGGCTCATATGGCAAAAAGTCCGTTCCAACGGTTACCATAAAATCTGTAAATAATATATCTGTTCCAATATTTCCATAAATATTAATTCTTCCTACCGATTCTTTCAATTCCTTTGTTAGTGTAAAAGTATTAACACCATTTAAGATTATGTTTCCACCAAATTGAACAAAAGAAATTTTTCCTTTTAAAGTACCAGCAGTTGTACCACCAACAACTTTATAAGTACAAGTATATGTACCACCAATTGGCAAACTAAGTATAAATTTTTTAAGTTTATCTGGAGCAACAGCAAAACCAGTGGTAGAACTTACAGAAGACATATAATCTTCACTGTCATATAAATTTTTTCCTAACACATTTAAATTTATGTTCCCTTTATCTCCCACATTTTTTATCTCTTGCGGATATAAATAGTTTGGAGATGGTAAGCCACCTGTGAATTTTTCGTAGACGAATGTATCTGCATTAATTGTAGTGTCTTCTATAAGAGATATTCTAAATACTGCTTTACCAATATTACCTGGACTAATACTCAGGACGGTTCTTAACATATTTGTACTTTCTGCAAAATCTTCCCTTGTTGTCACTATTTTTACTCTCGTTTCATTATTAATATCTTCTTTAAGAGCAAACGTAGTTTGAAATTGAGATTTCATATTTAATTCATAATCACTTACAACTTCGATTTTTACATCTTTCATCTCTTTTACTTCAATCACAGCTAAATATTGCGTGTTAGGCTTTATTAGCTGTGATACAGGCACATAAATTCCGGCAAAATATTCCCTTGTCATGTCAGTTGCATCATATTCAAAATGCGCATATTCATCATCATCGATTGTGATATATGTATTCGTATTTGTTCTTGCGTGAACATCAAACAGTTGCGCCCCTGTAGTCTTTTCTTGTGTACTCTTCCCATACACTTTTAACCCGCCAAGATAAGACTGTGCAGAGTCGTTCAAGGTAATAAACTCACCCTCTGCACTCTCTGCTATCGTATTCTCTAGTTTTATATTACCTAAAACGTTTTCTCCAGATTTTAGAGTCAAGACGCCGTTTTCTAGTGCGAGACCATCTGCTTTGTTTTCTTTCAAATCTTCAATCTTCTGGTAAGTCTCTTCCTTCTGCATCTCTTCTATCAGCTCATCTGCTGCATCTCTCAAACTTTTATCGTATTCATTACGCTTATTCAGCAAATCATCACCATATGTATTACGAGTGTTTTCAAGCTGGGCAAACACACCTGTTTCCTCATTCAGATATTCCTCACGTAATTCATCATATTTCGTTTCAAAGTCGCTTATCTTTTGTTCTATGATTTGCTTTGCCTCAACAGCGTTATCACGGATTCCTTGCGTTTCCGATTTTAATTCCGCCGTATTGTCTTGTGCTGTCTTTACACAGTTAGCAGCTGTAAGAGCATTTGCCTCAGAGTTTGCAGCGTTTTGCTCAGAAATATGTGCAAGATTAGCGGACTGTGTTGCGTCAGAAGAAGCTCCAAGTGCCGTTATAGCACTTTGTCTTGCACTCGCTTCGGACTCTTTAGCTTCATTTTTATAAGTCAATCCAGCCTCAGCATACGCTCTTACGTTTTCTTCTAGGGTTCGCATTTCATCGCTTGCCTGCCCAAAGTGGTCATTGTACCAATCCTCCATTGTTCCCTTGTAGCCAAACTTTTCCACAGCGATAGCATACGCTGTTATAGGTCCAATCGGAATCATGTTGTTTACTCCATTTCCATCATTATTCGCCATTAAACCACCTTCTTTCCGTAGTACAAGTTGCCTATATCGTCCAATCTAAAATCAACTTCCGTAGCGGAGAAGTTAGCTATATACAGGTTACCTATATCGTCTATAACGCACTTAGGCATCCCGACACCTGCTATCTCGCCAGTGTCGACATATTCGCCCTTTTGGCTATCCCAAATCCACCAAGTTAGATTTTTTATAATGGGTTGTTTCACAACTGCTTCCGAGGCAATAGAGGCGGCTTTCTCAGCCTTCTCTGCTGCCACCTCAATTTCCGTTTTATGCTCCTCAATAGCCTCCTTTACCTTTTGGACATATTCCTGGTAAAAGCCACCTAGATTTTCGCTCCCTCCGCAACAACCATACTCGCAATCATACATATCGTTCGCTTTAATTGTTACGGGATGTGCATATATTAATAAAGTTTCGTTGTTTTTTAGTATTTCCAAATATATATCGCACTCTCCTCGTTCGATAAACATTTGTTTGTCGGAGGTTACTAATACATTATTGCCGCTGATGGCAGCAGGAACATAAACTTGTTTTCCAGAAGGCTTCTTAATGTATACCCTCGCTTCCATTTCTTCGTTTAAAGTGAAATCTTTAAACAAGAACTCTATATCTGGCTTACTCGACCCCTGAACATATGTAATCTTCTTTTTATATACATCTTTTGTTACATATACATCAATTTTAATGTTTTCCATTATTGGCGTTCTCCATCGCTTTTTTTGCTGTCAAATTGTCAGTTGCGCGAAGCACATCTAAATCTTTTTGCAACTTGTCAATTTGTTCTTCGTACCCTTGCTTAATTTTTTCTTCCTCTTGTTTGTGCATAATAATCACTTCTTGTACTTTGTTTTCAAGCAAATCTGCTTTTAACTTGTCTACAATCATAACTCCAATGCTTGCTGGAAGGTTATACTTGTTCAAGATTTCTTCTACCGATTTAATACATTCCAATGTTGCCAACGTAATAGTTTCAGCGATTGGTTTCATCTTTTTAGCTCCTTTTTATTATTAATTTTAAGTTGTTTTTATACTCTTCTATGGTTTTCTTTTTGTCCTGCAATGTATATTTGCTAACAAATGTTTTTGTTTCTTGTTGTACAGATGTATTGCAAATATCTTCATATAACTCCTGTACCGCTTTAACAAGGTACATAATAATTGTCTTTAAATCCAAATTAAGCCACTGCCCAGTATCGACTACCATAGATGGACAAACTCCAAGAACTTGATCTGCTATAAGTCCTAATTCTACGTGTTCTCCATCCTCTATCCAATCGTACGTTACTGTTTTAAGTTTGCTAATTATATCGAGTGCATTAACATTAGTATTTTGGATGTTAGTTTTTAACCTTTCATCTGATGTGGTGCTGAAATTGGCGTCGTGAATATAATGTCCGTGCATATCCAATGTGGTACCAGCATGTAAACTCCTTGCCGCAAAACTCCCGATTTGAGCCTTGGCATATGTCCATACCATGTTATTATTCTCTTCATCATACCAGGTCATGTAGTCGCCGTTACTCCTCAACTTAAATTCCAACGAGTATAGTCCTGTATTGTTAAACTCTTGCGTTCCAATCAATCCTATTCTCCTACCGCTAGGATTATAATATTGTGCACCTTTAGAGTGCATCCTCATCTTTAAATTCCCCTCGGCATTGTAGATAGATATTGCCGCTGTAGCTTCTCCGTCCATGGAAACGTTGTGGAATCTCATGGTGTCATCCCACTTGTTAAAAGCAACCTGCACAGCTGAGCCAGTCAAATTAATTTTGCTAGCACTTATTGTTACATCTTCGGCAGACTGATTAATTTTGGAAATTATTTCATTACTACCAACTTTTTTCTTAACTTCTGTACTAATATTATCCGCTGTTTGCTTTATAGTAGAAACACTCTTTTCCAACTCTGTGTTTTTTTCAACTTGCGAAGTAATAGAGTCTTTCAGAATTCTTATGTAGGATTGGGAATACCCACTTCCTACATATCCTATAAATTCCACATCCGTTATATATATAGTTGTTCCACTTACCGCACTTGTAAAATATACGCTAAACACCTCTCCAGCTGGCAGATCGATATCTTTTGTGACGGTTTTCCACTCGGTGGAAGACAGTGGAGAAAAAGAATAATTATTGCCGTGGATGTTATAATTTACTACCGCACTGGAAGAACTTCCGGCAACTTTAAATCTTAAAGTATACGTCCCTGCTTTTTGAACTTTAATGTATTGTCTCAAAGCACAGCTTGCACTCGAAATTTTGGCGCACCGCTTAGACAAAAAAGTGGTTCTGGAAATATCATCTCCATTTGTAAGTTGCCAGTAAGCTGCAATATCAGCATCCTTAAAATCTCCATCCATAATAAGATTTTGTTCCATGTTTTCATATATATCTGTTACGGATAGATTTATTTTGCCTATTTCAATATCGATCTTTGATTCCAAATCGTCCAAAATTTCTTCTATGTCTCTAACGCATCTAATATTTGTTATGTAGCATATATCTCCCGCTTTTCCAGTAATTTCGATACTCAAATTTCCAGAGCGTTCATCTTTTGTTTTCATAAGTACATCGTGTGTATCAAATACATCTGATGCACCTGTTAAACTAATAGGACATCCGTATATAGACCATCTATAATAAATGTCTGGCTTCTTTCCGTTTGGATATGCTATATCGGCACTTAGTGTATAATTACCTTTTGGTAAGATTCCAAGCGATTGAATTATCTTAAGTGTACCAGCGGAAGAAAATTCTATTTTTAAACATTGTGTACCTAAAAATTCGGTTTTTACAATTGTTCCGCAAGAACCGTCTTTGGAAAAAGAATTAAGAGTTATGTTTTCCTGTTCTCCGTTTGTAACATAATTCTTTTTCATTATCGTCTCTTTTGCACTTTTTACATACACTCTTACAGCATTATTTGCATTAGAGATAGCAGTGGTCACTTGTTCGGTTGTCCAGTAATTCTCTAACTTTCTATCCGTTTCGGCATTAGCATTTGTCTCTGCATCCCTAGCGGCTTGATTAGCTCCGTCAATTCCGTTTTGTACTATTTGCCTATAAGATTGACTTATTGCTTCTGCCGATATGGTATTTGCGGTGATATAATTTCCGTTGATATGTCCATCCATTGTAATAGCAACACCAGCATCATCAACAGGACCATCGACACCGTGTGAATAATGCATTAATCCACCAAGATTCCATCTCCACAAATTCATCGATGTTTCAATTGTGTCAGAATCTCCGATGACAAGTTCATGTTGTCCGTATAACACATTTCCAGCTGTAGACCATTGATTTATTAAATCTCTAGCGTTTCTTAACGCCTCTGCCAGTAATTCGCTTTTCTTAATCACATCTTTTTTGGAATTTTGAGTTAATTCCTGTGCTTCTTCTGTTTCACTATAGGATTCAACGGAATTTTTCACTCCTCCGTCATATTCAAGTATGTTTTTCATGACAGGAACAGAGTGTTCGACTCCCTTTATATCTACCAAAGTAACAATATCTCCCACGCAAATAGAAGGGTCTCCAATAAAAGAGAAACTACTCGGACGATATATGAGGGCAATTTTATCTAGGATAGAATTCACAATCGCTTGCGTGGCATAGGTATTGTTAATCTGCAAATTAATAGCGTTATGCCCTGGTCCTTTACTAGTTCCTCTAGCTGTATAAGTGTCTTCTCCATTAGACATCGATACAGAATAAATGTAAGAAAGCACATCTCCGATTTTTCCACCAGTGTAAGTTTTGTTAGGTGTAATCTTAATATCAGTTTGGTTAAAAAATCGAAACTCTAGTTCGGAGTTGCGATTTACTACAAGATTCTTTCCTATCAGTTGTCCTAGTACTTTAAATGCCCCTCTAACCGTACTTTCCTCGATAGGAGAATTAATTGCAATATTCTCCCACACAGCATTGTTTGAGAACCTGAGACCACATTTTCTGGCAAATTCTTTCGCTACATTCTCTAAAGTGTTCGGATATGTTAAAGCTGTTATGTATGGAATATTGGTCTTTTTTATTCCATCCATAGCAACAATATCTACGGTACCTTTCTCGTTGTCTGGTTCCACCTCTGTAATATAAAAAGTTTGGAAAGAGAAAGCTTGCTTAGACGCACCCATATCTAACTCGACTGTAAAGGTCAGATTTTTATTCGAGTATTCGATGTTATCGTTGTTTAAAAGCGTAATATACACCATAGAGCTAACAACTGAACCTATACTCAGACTGCTGCCTTCGAGCTCCATTTCCTCTAGCTTAATGCTTTTTATATCTTTTCCTGTAATCACATTACCGTCTACATAAACAGTTGCGTTCCATTTTCCTCTTTTTCCTGTATTTATTGCCGTTCTATATGCTCCTGTTACTGTACTAGCCATACCGTCACTCCTTATTGTTGTATAACGGTTACAGTAACCGTCCTATAATATGTGATCCCATTAATTATTCCAAGGACATCGCTTTGTATCGTTCCTCTATACGAAGTAATAGATATTCCCAAAACAGTGATAGGGAAAAACCCTATCACCATAGCATTTTTGATACTAGATTTTTCTGCTTCTGTTAGCATCTCCCATGTAATCGCCACTGTTGTTTTCTCTGCGATAGCATCACCTACCATAGAACCATCTGCAACTCTTCCTGTATTGGAAGACCAAATAATTTCGTCACTTACCTTAATTTGCGTAGGTGATGGCATTGCAACACCATTCGCTGTAATTTCTGCCATTTTCTCTACCTACCTTTACTATGTTATCAGCTCTGGGTTTCCAGTAGCCATCGTATTCTGATTCGTTTTCTTTATAAACCACTTTCTAAGTGCTTCTGGGTCAATTTCAACAATTTCATGCGTCCTCAAGAAATTCAAGATTTCTTTTAAAATCGCTAGAAGTTCTGCATTATTTCCTCCTCCAGACATCTGTGCTGCCATTTTTGCCATCTCGAGAAGTTTATTCTCCGGTGAGACAATCTCGCCATATCTTGTGTTGTCTCCAATTACGGCAAGTCTTGGAGTGTTGGCTTTTACGTAGCCGCCTTCTGCCAACTTCGGAATATGTGGTATATTTCCAATTCCGCCAAGAACAGGTACACTGTCTGGGACATCTATCATATTTAATCCGTCAATCAGCGTATTTAATGCACCAATTACAACATTCATTGCACTTTTTGCTCCATTTCCAATTTTATCCCATACGCCTCCTACTTTTTCTCCTATTTTATCAAAAATAGAACCTACAAAACTCTTAAAACTATTAAATTTGTCTTTTAAGGAATCTATTACTTTGCCAATGGTATTCTTTATTCCTTCCCAGATACTCTTTGCCTTAGCCTTAACCTTATCCCAGTTTTTATAAAGCAGTACACCAGCTGCAACCAATGCAGTTATTGCTATAATCACAAGACCTATAGGTGATGTCAAAAAAGCAACTGCTGCACCGAATGCTGTCGTTACAGTAGTTGCAATTGCACAGGCTGCATTCCAAGCAATCGTTGCCGCTGTCATTGCTATCTGTGCCGCTGTATCTGCTACTTTTGCCGCTGTTGTAATAACAAATTGTGCGGCTTGTTTTACTAATGCTGCCGTGCCTGACGCAACAGAAACAACAAAATCTTTTGCGTACATCGCCGTCAATGCTATCGTTTCTGCTTTATCTGCTATTTTTGCCGCCATATTTTTTGCCCATTCAACCGAATTAGCAATTAAAGCAGTAGTTACACTTGTTATCGGTGCGAGCAATGACTGAAATGCACTCAGTACTCCTCCAGACTGCTCAATAAATGCCATAAGTTTAATAACTTCCCATGCCGCAAAGAAACCTGTTACTACTTCCGTTATCGTTACAATTGTATCCTGATTATCACTACACCATGTTGCAAATTCGCCTAATTTTTCAACAACCACTTTTATGCCATCTGCTAATTTCTCTAAAGCTCCGAGAAATGTCTCTCCGATACATTCCACTATAGGACTAAGTGCTGGCATTATATTCTCGGCAATCCAATCTATAAAAGGTTGTATCGTCTCTTCCCAAATACTTTTTAGTGCATCCGTTATTTTCCCTAGAACATCAATAAAAGAATCCATCATCGGCTGCACATGATTTTCCATCACATCTTCGAATTTATCAGCTAATCCTTCCAAAACAGGTACAATGTATTCGTTGTACCCATCTAACAGTGTTCCACCTATTTCGGAGATTCCATCTTTTAAAGAATCCATAAAAGGTTTTATATGCTCGTCGTAAAGCTCTGTTATTTTTTCGCAAGTATTAGTAACAAATTCCTCTATAGTTCCTACAACCGAAGCAATCACTTCAAGCGTGCCATTAAACGCCTCCTGAATCTTTTCTTTGTTATCTACAATCGGAGTAATAATAAGCTCCATCAAATCTGTGCCAAATCCTGTCACTATTTCAAGAGCTGTTAGTGTTAATTCTGTTAATATCGTTGTGATATCGGAAGATAATTGTCTTAGGTTCTCTAATGCTTCTGGTGCTGTAAAAATATAATCCAGTGAATCAAACAACAGGCTTAAATCATCAAAAAATCTACTACAATTATCCAAGATACCGCTTAATTTATCTGATATAGATTCCTTGTTTTCTTCTAAGCTGTCCGCAATACCTGTGATAATCGCAAGTCCGTATTTTGTAGCAATATCTGTGATGGAAAGTGTAGCTGTTATCAAAAACGTAGTGATACTCTCGGATAGCCCTCTTAAGGACTCTAACACCTGCGGTGCAGTTAGGATATCTGCAAGTGTCAGAAAAATTCTTCCTATTTGGTCTACAATTTCAGTTGTGGTATTTAAAATCTCTGTAAGTTTACTTACAATATACCCTCTGTTTTTCTCGAGACTATCTGCGATACCTGCAAGTATTGCCGCACCCCACTCTACTGCTACCCTAGCGATAGAGCCAGTGATAACTCCTAGTGTCTCTACTATCTGTTTCCCAAGCCCCTTTGCGGCATTGACCACTCTAGGGTCTGTAAAAATAGCTTCTAAAGCATCCCTAACTCTTCTTGCTTGCTTTAATAGATTTTCTAGGTCTGCATCCGCAAAACCCAAATCAAATCCCTTTTTAAATAAATCAAACAGAGATTTGATTTTATCTTTTAGCTTATCTATCGCACTGCCTGTTTTATCTGCTTGTCCTGCTGCACTTCCAAGCCCAGAGCCGATATCTATTCCAGCATCTTTTTCCTCTTCTGTATCAGATAGCTTATTAATCTGGTCAAATCCCATCAAAGAACGAATTTCTTCTTTTGCTTTCTTAGCGGAGTCTTTTACATCATCCGCAGAGTCTTTTATTCCAGCTAAATCAGAAGCTGTAGAACCTGTTCCACTAGAATCGGAGGTTTTTCCAGTAATTAATTCTGTAAACTCTTTAAACTTTGCTGAAAGTTGTACCAATTTCTCCATTAAGGCATTAATCGCTTTAATGGCTGGTGTAAGTACATTAATAAGTCCTTGTCCGATGTTTGCCTTAAAGGAATCAAATTGCAGATTAAGGATACGCATCTGGTTCGCCCATCCGTCACTTGTCCTGGCAAAATCCCCAGACGCAGTACCCAACTGCTGAATAACAAACTTATAACGAAGAGCTGTCTTCTCGGCTTCTGTCATATCAGCCGTGGTCTTAGAAATCCCTTGAGATAAAGCAAATTCGTCAAGGGCGGTTTGAGTCATAACAATCCTTTGATACCCTCGGTTTCCCGATATTTATTAGGGGAGTAGACTATCTCATCACCCTTTTAGGGTGTATGGCGCTTCGAGCGGTGCTAATCTCCGCCCTACATAATAGTCGTTACACTTTCAAACAAAAAAGACACCTAAAAAGTGTCTTTTTTGTAAGCTTAGCACGGTATTACCTTGATTATTCTTTATATTTCCATCTATATCCATATGCATAATTTCTTTTCTGGTTACAACATCTAGTTATTGCACTTTGATGCATTCCGGTTACTCTCATAATTTCATTTGCACCATTCCATGTTTTGATGAAATTACCATTCATATCCAACTGAATTACCGCACGCTGTTGTGCTTTCTTTATACGTTCATTTCTCGTTCCGTGGGTATTATTGTATTTAGCGTTGCACCATTCAAGATTATTTACGCAATTATTAGTTTTATCTTCATCAATATGATTAATTTGAGGAAGGTTCAGTGGATTTTCGATAAATGCTTCTCCAACAAGCCTATGGATTGTTTTCGTCTTCTTTTTGCCATTTTTATGCAAGCAAATAATAGGATATCCATATGTATCAAGTGTTGAACTGCATATTTTTTCTGGTACATTTCTAAACCCCTTAGCAGTTTTACATTTTCGCTTAAGACTTTTTATTCTTCCTAAATTACTTACCTGGTACAATCCTTCATATCCTAAAATATCTCTCCAAATTTCTTGTTCAGCCATTTGTATTGCCACCCTTCTTTATCATAGAAATCTTTTCTACATTATAGAATGTTGCGGCTATCTGAAATCCTTCATATGTAAGACCCCACATCGTAAAATGTCCAATGCCGTAACCAGTAATATGTTTTCTATCATTTTTTGCAAAATCGTAAGCTTTTTCTCCAAACAGTCTTTTTACTGCATAATCAGGAATTACGTCTTTATTTTTTATAAAAATACTTTCTTCCTCAAATAATCTTCTTACTTCTTTTTCTTTTAACATAATAAAACTCTCCTTTCAAATTTTGCTTGAAAGAAGTTCCTACCTATGATAAAATATTTCACAGAAGGAAACTTCTACTCAAAAACAGTCGTGATGCTTTGGTCGGTGCAACGACTGTTTTATTTTTTTTGCAAGACCAAATAGATTCCCTGTCGAACAGCCTCTGCTTTCGTAATTCCATGTTTCTCACAATATTCTAATAATTTCTTGTGAGTATCACTATCCACTCTAACCTTAATATCGTGGTCTTTCTTACAATCTGTTGGTCTACCAGTTCTTGGACTCATATAATCACCTCTCTTTTGAGTTCCATAAATCTATTATATACTTATGGAACTCAAAAATCAAGAGGTATTTAAAGAATAATTTTAGGTTTTTACCGTTAGCAGAAATTTTCATTTCTACACCGTTTTTGCATACGTTCACCATATTTTCGATAATACATTTCTGCATTATGGGGCTATATTGTTAACCCAAATCCTTAAGACTCTCAGTTTCACCTGTAAACACGCTCTTAAGCTTCGTGAAAGCTTCGTCTTGACTGATATTATAAAAAGAAGCCACATCGCCTGCTAAACCAGTTAAGGTTGTCGACATCGTTGCGGCTTCCTGCTCTGTAAATCCAAAAGACTTCGCCATTGCCCCGAGCGTACCTGCATATTGCTTCGCCATTGTCTCGGACAGACCGAAACTTTTGGCAGCAGACTGAGCAAACTCATTAATCTGCTGCCTCATTTGCGAAAAAGTAACATCTACTACATTTTGCACTTCGGATAAATCCGAGCCAAGTTCCAAACATTCTTTTCCGAAATCTACAATCTTTCCAACCGCAAGAGCAGCGGCAATAGCTCCACCTGCCTTTTTGGCTAGATCTGTGATACTACGGAAAGACTTATCAAATTCAGAAGTTATATCTTTCCCGGCGTTTTTCGCAACATTCTTTACATTCTTAAGCTGATCATTGAATTTTTTTTGTATTAAATTTAATTCTAGGCTAATTTGCCCCACCGTTGTACTTGCCATATAGTTCACCTGCCTTTCTGTTTTATTCCAAAAATTGCAGGCAACTGGCTACTACTCTTATAGGGTCTTTGGTGTAGCTCTAGGCTCTGACTTTGAGCAAAAATCAATACGATTTATCTTTTTGCAATAAGGGCACTTTATTGTCCCCTTCACGGTACTGGCAAACATGAGAGTTTTGTTGCATTTTGCACATTTTACCCTTCTCATATCACCCCTGCCATTTCCTTAAACATTTTTTCAAATCCAGCGATTACCTCATTCATCTCCTCTTTAGAGACTTCTTTCGCTTTCTTTTTCCTCCATTCGTTCCTAATACGGTGCTGTTCTTTGCTAAAGTGTTTTATCATATCTGGGTCATCCTCCGCACGTATCCTGACGATTCGACCGAGCGCCGTATCAGGGGACAATCCAGATAGCAAGTCCTTAAACTCATCCCACTTCATTTCTTTTAAATCTGTAGAGAGCCTAATACCGTACTGAGAACGAAAAGAAGATACAATTAATCCAAAATCATCGATTAGGTCGTAGCAGGGGTCTTCTCTTCCCCCTGTTCCTGCTCCTCCTCATCGTAAGTACCAGTTACGATAGACATCGCAATTTTGACTAGCTCCATGAAGGATGTTAAATTAAGGTTTAATAACTTAATTTTTTCTTTATCTTCCTCTGAAAACAGAATTCCATAAGCTTCTTTAATTCCTTCTATCTCACCTTTATCATCATCGGATACAAGCGAAATCATTTCAAGTGCAGTTTCTGCATCGTCTATTACCGTTACAGTTGTACTACCGATTTGAATTGTTGTTTTTTCTAAACTTAATTTATCTGTAATATTAATATTTCTTGCCATGTTCTTCCTCCTATCCCCTATGCAAAACTAGGTTTTCCGTTGCTCATGACCTGGAACTCTAGTGGTGCGACATCCCTGGATGATCCCCCGCCTAGATTTGTTACATTTACTACAGCATTTGCAAGAGTCATGGTTCCACCTGGGAAATTCCATTCAAAGCTTGCGACCTGTGCCGCCGCTCCCGTCTTGTATGCTAATGCCGCAATTGCGTCATTTCCATCATCTCCTACGCAACGCTTTGCTGTCACAGTAATGGTAATGCTTTTTCCTGTTACCATTCTTTTTAACCATCCTTGTTGATCAAACGGAGACCATTCTGCAACATTTCCATCAATTGCAATGGCAAACGTTTCTGTCTCGGCAATAACATCTCCATTTACACTAAATTGGTTTTCATAGCAAGGGTATGGTCCTGTAATTGTTGTTCCTGTCTCTGGCATATTATTCGCCTATCCTTTCATAATAAATTTCTGCTTCTATCACATACTCAAAAATGCCTGCATCATCAGTTCCGACATCTACAGGCATATCCATTAGAGGTATGATAAATTTGATTTTCTTTTCATTTACCTCTATATCTCTGACCGCTTCTATCGCTTCAAACAGCCTTATAGCGGTCTTTTCTGTTTCCCTTGGTGACTTATTCCAATGCACTAAAAAAGACACGAATTTCGTGTCATACACTCGTCCTGCATTGCCCCCAAGTACATTCTTATAAGGCTGTGCTCGTTTTAAATTATAAATACCAATACTCTCTTTTTGTTTTGTATCTAGTTTTCCCATGTAGGGATACTGCGTTATATTAAAAGTTTTTATAAGTTCCAATACATCTTCTAAATATAAAGCACTCACAATTTAAGCTCCTTCCGATAAAACTCTTGGAAAACTTTCGGGATGAACTCCTCTTTTTCCCCTCCTGCTTGCCATTCTTCGAGCCACTCACCTTTTGCATTTGGATTTTCCTTCGTACTAAAATTGTACTCAGGATGAAAATACAATCTCCTCGCATAAGGAGTAGAGGAAACAATCACCGCTTTTCCCTCACTACTCCTAGAATAATCCACGAAGGTACTCTCATTTTGCAGGTTTCCAGTGTCGAACGGCATTACCTGTGCCTGTACAACTTCTGTATGGAGTGCTTCGGCAGTTTTTTCTAACGCTCGTACTGCTGCCTTATTTATTTCATCCAGTACCGCAACGTTAATTGTTATCTGCGATGTACACTGTATCATATTAACTGTACCTCCGTGTAGTTCACTGTTCCATCTGGATTCCTTGCTTTTTTCCCCTGATAAATTCTTCTCTCCGTATCGAAAACATACGCTGTGCCACCAGAGATAATTGGTAGCTCTGGACAGATATCCCCGCAAAAAAGAGCAACAGCAGATAATGTTACTAGCTTCTTATCTGCTGTAAAAATTGTCTTTCCACCATCTTGGTAATTGCATAAGGTTTCTACAATTACAGCGTCAAGTGGTTCTCCGTATTCTGTTAATCCTTCCTGTTCGATTTCTAGTCGGATCGGAATTTTGCAAAGTCTTTTTGGAACTAAATCTGGATATCTCATAGATGCCTCCCCTCCTATCTAAGCAATCGGCAGCAGAGCCCTGTCTGGCTTAAATAAGAGTAAATTTCCCTGCTTGTAATTACACCGCCTTGCGTATAAATATTTCCAGAGTTGCCAAACTGTACGGATACACCATTAATGCTGTATCCAGAGAGTACAGACTCAAGTATATCCGCATTTTCGTATTCAAAATCTGCTTGCATACAACAAGCTTCTTTTATAATTTCCTGCTGAAATAGTGTTAAATTAGAAAATCCTTTTCCTGCAATTCGATTATACGTAAGAGTATCAATATGCCTAGATGCTTTCCTAAGTCTTTTCTCTATTTCTTTCTCTGGAATCATTCTGCCTTTGTACTCACAGCAATACTGTTCTTTTGTTGCGTATGCTTCATACACTTATTCCACCTTCTTGCTTTGGGTATGTTTCGATTTTGATATATCATTTTCTCCATTCTCTAATCTTTGCACTAGGTCTTCTAATTCTTTCATTTTGCCTTCCAATGTAGCATTTTTTTCTTTCAGTGCCACATATTCTTCGTAAGGCACGGTTCTTCCACGTCCGTATTTAATTATTTTCCCAGCGTCATCTACAATATCAAATCCTGCATCTTGATAACCTTTTACTTGGGATTCATTAATTGTGTAAACTTTATTCCCTTTTTGTGCTCTCATTTTTCAATCAACTCCTTACGCAGATACGTTCATTGTGCATCCTTCTACTTTCCTTTCAAGTAAAAATAAATCGCCATAGCATCTATTTTGATATAAATATCCATCTGCTGTCCTCGAATCTGTACCTGGAGTAAAAAGCTTAATATAACTATATTTATCTCTGCACACAACACAAGATGTATGAATTAAGATGAAGTTAATCTGTTTTGCTGTTGCATCTACCACACATCCATCCGTAAAGTTATATTTTGTTTTCATTCTTGCGGAAGGCACTTTTTTAATCTGCACATCATCCAAACTATGTACATTTCTATTTATTGTGCTTGGAGTTGTAACGCTAATCACTCTTTGTAGCCCTTCCGCTTCTTTTACAATTTTAGTTACGGACGGAGTAACATATAAAATTCTACCCTCTTCTGGTACACCTGCCTCATCCATATAAGCCATTTCTGCATCAAAAATCTCGAGAAAAACAGAAGCATCAATTGCTGTAGAATTAGTTCTGCCAGAGTATTTTGTCAACTCACTGTGTAATTTTGAAAATCTATAGCAATCTTTTTCTGGGATTGCTTGCTCTGTCTCAAATGTGTTTTGGATATGTGCCACAGATAAAGTGAGATTTGTCTCATCAATGTCCATTGGGTCAACAAAAATTTCGATATCTCTATCATGTTCCAATTTCTTTGCCTCCCAATCGTTGGACATTGTACCCGCATTAAATCCTGGAGTCCTTGTATGGTCCTTATAACCAGAAACCTTCATTCTAGGTAACTTGATTGTTTGAGCATTTAAAAACTTTACATCTGAATTGCTCTGTGTTAAATCATAGGAACACAGTTCCTTAGAATATTTTTGCTGTAAAAGCTGTGTGAAAGCCTCAGCATAATCATATACTGCCATTCTTTATCCCTCCTTATTTTAGTCCAAATGCCGCTTTTAAGGCATCATCACTCGTTGTTTGATTGCTTTGCGTACCTGTTGCACCAACCTTTTGAAATCCTGTGGAGTTTGTCGCCTGTGGCTTTAGCCCTGGAATATCCTCTAGTACCTTTTTAAGTGCATTGGTAAGCGTCTCGTTATCAATTTTTCCATCATCCTTCATAACTTGACTTAAATCTGCCATTTTAATCACATAAGGAATAGTTTTAGCATCTAAGCCGAGCCCCAAAGATACTAACGTTGCCTCCTGCTCAATTTGTGCTTTGTGCAACGCCATATTTGCATTTTTAAGTTGAGTATTTAAAGCGTTTACATCTGGGGTATTCTCAGCTTTTTTTTGCTTAAATGCCGTCATTGCCTGTTCGGCTTCCTCTTGACTAAGTCCCTGCTGTTTAAAATAAGCCTTTAGGGCTGTATCTTCTTTCGCCTTAAGTGTTCCGTCCAACATTTTTTGAATTTTTTCATAATCCACATTAGCTACAGAACTATCTCTACCAGTGGCATCTCTACCAGTGGCAGCAGAAGAACTTGTTGTTCCCGTCGTTTCTGCTCCACCTTGCTCTGCAAAAAATTGTAAGTTGTAAGGTAGCAAATTTCTCTTTGTCATCTTTTATTCCTCCATTTTTAGAGTGTCTCTCTGTTAATCCGTTGTCATAAGTGTCACTTGCCACGCAGAGTTTCATGTCGTACTCGTGTTTGGACATAAAAATAAGACGCTCTCTTTGCGCCTTAAATTTTTGTATAAAAATACCACCAATCATTGCTAATTGGCGGCTAAATACGTCCTTCTTTTTTTAGTTGTTCAATTTCCTCTTCTGTCAATGGAAATGCTTTTAATTGTTCATTATATAATATTTCCTCTCGTTCTTTTAATTCCTTTTCATTCTCCTGTTTTATCATCTAATCACCTCTAATTCAATTAAATTATCTTCCCTTGATAATACTTTATATATGCAATCTTTGTCAAGCAAAAATTCCCTTTGCTTTTTAAAGTGACTGAGATTTTCTATGTATGCCCCTGTCGTTCCTTTTTTTACATACATCACTATATTAAAACCACTATCAAAAGAATTTCTTTCAACAACTGACGTGCTCCAGAATTGTTTTACCTTGAATAAACCATTAATAGGAATACCATGTGAAGGGTCTATATTCATTCCCCTATAGCACACTATATCATGTTTTAATACATTCTTCTTCAATGCATTAGAAATAGTATCGGCGTATTCCTGCAATTTTTCTTCTTTTTCTCCATCACCTCTGAGCATTTCATTTAATCGCTCAAAGAAACGATTTGGTTTCTTATCTCCTGAGTTGTATGTGTATTTAGCAATTGCATGTTTTTCTTTTTCTGTGAGAGAATGAATCCAGTCCTCTGAATCTTTCCGCAAAACATTTACTACTTTCTCCTTTGGAAGAGCCTTAAAATCAGCTAACGGTCTTTTTGATTGTACATATTCACGACTATCTTTTTCGCCTGTCTTAAACCTAACATTTTTCCAGTATTTTTGTTTTTGTCTATATTCCTGTCGATTTTCCTCATCTAGTGAAAACTGCGCCAATCTGCCAAACTTTTCCTCTTGCCTTTTGGAATATTGTTGTTTTTGCTCTATTCTATAATCGTTTTCAATTTTCTCAATTTCTTTTTTGGTATATTTACCATTTGGCGGTGTAGAAATATCAGGGAAATAAGTTGTGTGGCTATCTTTACACCTTGACTAAGGATGGTACAATCCCGCCGCTATCGCTTTTGATATTAACGGATATGAACCATCTTTAGCATCACCTCCACTCCATACATCGTCTATAAAAACTTTTCCACAAAATGGCAAACATTTCGGACAGGGATTCCCTCGCTTATTCACAATAACCGTATGAATGCCACGTTTCTGCCTTTCTTCTCCCTCTCCCTGCAAATATGCTCGTTTCGATGCGGTGCGAAGTGCCATATCTGCGTAATCAGAAATAGTATGTCTCGCTCCGTTTTTGTATTCGATACAATCAATACCTCTTGCAAGAAAATCCTTCGTAGCCATATCTACAGCTTTTTCATACGTTCCTGCCCCTGTATTTGCATAAACATGAGCATCAAATATAATTTTACGATACTGGTCATTTGCCCTACGGAGCACTGCAACCTCAGCTCTCTCCATATCATTTGTAGTTGCCTTTACAAGAGAATCTAGTTTTCTATCGTTTATCTTGAAAAATTCTGCCGCCTGATTAGGGTCCTTATGTTTTCTAGATTTATTTTTCCCATGAACCTTAAATCCTTTGCGAATCGCCTGCAGTATTTCTTTTTCCTGCTTCATTCCACCTTCTACCTTACAAGTATGAATTAATTCGTTGATTTTTTGATTGATTTGAGCAAATTCACGTCCAAATCTTTTCTGATTTTCCACACGATATTTTTCGAGAGACTTTAACTGTAATACTTGCCACATTTCCCACTGCTTACCTTCGTTTATTTCCTCCACTTTGTGTCTTTTCAAGTTTTCCATCATTGAAGAAATAAGTTCATTTTCTATCCTCTCAAAGGCGGCAGTAATATCATATTCATTTTTAATTGGTCTCTCCATTTACAAGTACCTTAAATCCCTTTTGTTTCAGCTCTCTTTTATGTTTTTTAAGTTCCGACATGCTCTTACACTTTATATTCATAAGTTCGGCATAATTTTTCTTTTCTACTGCATAAATACCAAAAGGTACTTGTTCGCTCGCTATTTTAAGCAATCCTTCATACTCCTTTTGATTCATTCGGTATGTTCTTTGTGCTACTTTTACTCTCATTTTGCTCTTCCTCCATGTCCACTTCAAATTCTTCAAGATCTAAATTTACTTGTGGTTCTTCTACCTCGACGATTCCTTGTTCCGCCTTTAATCTAGCAACTTCTTCTCTTTTCCAGTTCTCGTCCTTTGTATCACCGTAAAGTTCTTCTACTGCTGCCTCTGTAGACATAATTCCTTGTTGCTTACCTTTTCCCACCGTCTCAACCTGAGACTCAAAGGAAGGATTTGCGTATTCTCCAAAAGGAATTGTTGCCTTTACTTCTTCTAATGTTCCTTTGGTGAGAATCTGGTAAGCATGAATGGCAGCAGAAACTAACTCTGGGAGTGTCTCTTGCAATGCCTCTACAATGGCATTTCTTGTATAAAGCGTTGTTTTTTCTTTCTCTCTTTGTGCTTCTGCATTGTCTAGTTTTTTTGTATCAATTCCAAGTGTAGACGGAGAAATAATCCCTTGCAGGCAAAGGTCTAAAGCAGTTATATAAGATGCAAGATAGCTTTCATGAGGAATATTTGGTTGCACTACGTCAACACGGTCTCCTTCTTTTTCGCTTAGTCCTCCTCTAATCTCAAGATAGCTATTATCAAAAGGGTTCGGCGTTTTTAAAGTTCCATTTGTCGGGTCTCTAGGTATTAAATCGGTAGGAATATATTTTGTAACCCTACCTTTCCTCAGAGCATCCATCCATTGACTAAATATTTCGTCAAAAGCGTCAAAAGCATCTAATTTACCATCATAAATAGAACCTCCCCTGCCTTTAAATTTGCTACTTCCATATACTTGCAAGGGAATAGCTAAAATTACGCTATCGTCAAATTTGTAATCAAAAATATCGTTTGTTGCATTAATAGAATTTAGTGGAACTTCTCTCTCATCATAATATAAATGGTTTTCGATATATCCGTATCCATAATGTTCATGCAAAACATATGTTTGACCATGTTCTTTGTATGGAGTTTTAAAGATGATTTCTTTTAATCTCCCTCGATTGCGAATAATTTCTATTTTCTCCCCTGATATCCATTCCAAAATTGGATACTGGCTAATATTTGTATCGATTGTTATTTTGTAAGCACCATCCCCAATAAAAAGAACTTCTCGCAAGCATTCTTTCATCAGCTCTTTAAAATTATTTTCTTTTTCCATTTCTTTCCAAATTTCTTCTTGTTTTTTGTTCTCAAACTCAAATCCATTCATATCCGTTACCACAATAGCGACTAATACTTTCACTATTAAAGACGGAAGCCCTGTATGTATCTTTCTCATCTCTATGCCGGGTGAACTTTTGGAAGCCCAAAATTTATATTTATCTGCATAATCGGGGTTTTGACCATACATTTGTTCTAATTCATTGCTATCTCCTCTGTACCAGATACGGTTGCGGATAGCATTTAATTCAAAATCCACTACCTCATTAATTTGAATTGCATAAGGATTTGAAGGGGTGATATTTAGCCAACTCCGAATCCCTTTTTTTATTCCATCACTCATTTTTTTTAATATCCCCACTTTCTATTCCTCCTTATGCTCCAAGCATATACATTGTTTCTGCAACTCCTGTTACTGCATCTGGTGCGTCATCATGCTCATTTTCTCCCTCTCGCTGATATTTGTTCATCGCTCTATAAAATTCTGGGAATTTATGCTTCCAATTTTGTGGGTAAATAATATGTTCCATAACCCAATGTGCATTGGATAATATTCTTGCTTTCTTATTGTTAGACTGGTGAAACCACTTGATTACAGTTACATAATTGTGCAACTCTTCCTCATTTATCCTTCTTACATTTCTGGCGAATCCTGAACCTCCGTTATTGCTCTCTATTCTTGCATAATTAACTTTCCATTCAGAAATCCTTTTCGCCATCTCAGGCTCTGTTGTTTCCATACCCTTTTGCGTGTAATATACATCAAGGATATATGCTTCTTTCATATATTTTCCAAAAATGATGGAGCACAAATAATCGTCTCCCTCATCGGCAGTATCTGTATAACTATAGATTCCCTCGAACAGGCTGTTCCCTCTATCATCAATCGGTAAAACGTCATATGTTTTAAACGAGGTGTAAAGGCGACCTTTTAAATCGATAGGTTCTTGCTGGTAATTGGCAGCGGCGATATCTTCGCCCATAGCCGCTACTTTGTCTAGATACGATTCATAAGATAAAACTTCGCTACAGAGCATTTCGTGCGTTTCTTCATTTATTAACGCTTTCATAGATACATGATGTACTTTGACACCTCGTTCTTTGTAATATTCCAATGCTCTGCCTGCCAAATCATCCGAAGCCCAACGTGTCATAATGATGATAATTTTTCCGCCTTCTTCTAATCGGGAAAGCATTGTATCAGTAAACCAACTCCAATGTTCTTCCTTTATCCTTTCGTTATGTGCTTCTTTGGCGTTTTTAATCAAATCATCAATGATCATAATATCTGCGCCAAATCCTGTTGCTGTTCCAGTAGGGGAAGTGGCTAAGTAATTATTATATCCCCCTTCCAAGCTCCACAGATTCATTGCTCCATCTCCACGCTTAATAGAGGTTGCTGGAAACACATCCGAAAAAACTGGTTTATATTTATCCGCTTTCTTCTCTTGTATCGTATTTCGGACGTTTTTGGAAAATGTAGTAGATAGCGTCTCATTATAAGAACCAGTCATTATCTTTTTTGTGTTATCTCTACCAAGAATCCACTCTACAAGTTTTCCAGCTGTGCGTGATTTTCCGTGCCTTGGCGGCTCATTAATTATCATTACAGTCTCATCTTTAGACTCAATAAATTTCTGGAGTTCCTTGCAAAGTTCCACTAAGTAACTTCGCTCAGGCTTATAAAAATCAGGAGCCATCAGGTTGCAATAAAAAAAGAACTCACGTCTTGCAAGTTCCGCCTTTGCGCCTAGTTGTATTAGTTTTTTATCCATCATCTATCAGTTTCTTTAGCTCTTCTACTGTAAGACTTGCAAACGGATTATTGATTTCTCCTGATACTTTAACTTCCTGTTTATCTCTCCATTGTTCAGGCTTGCGATTCTTTAACCAGAAGATTTGAGCCGTAGTATCTGGAACTACTTCTTTCACTTTACGTTCTGTTAAAACCATTTTTTCTTTGGGAAATTGTTCTCTAACCAACATTAGCTCGTCATCGGTAGCTTCTGGATGTTCTAATTTATAACGATTCATATATTCATGTAATTTTTCAGAATATTCCACTTGTTCCAATGGAATACTGGCATATTTATCCTCATTGTATTGATATCCTAATGCTCTCTTAAGTAGGGCATTTTCCACAAGACGGTCAACAACATCTTTCCCCTTTTTTAAGGACTCCGAAATCTCCGAATACTTCTTCTTCCACTCGTACAAGGTAGAGGACGATATGCCCATTTTTTCTGCTATTTGCTCATCTACTAATCCATCTCTTGCCCAACCCTCTAGTTTTAATAGTCCTTCCTTAGTTAACCAATATTCGTATTTTCCCTTTGCCACCGCCTCACCTGCTTTCTCTGACTTATCTTGTAAAAACGCAATTTTTTTCCAAAAGATAAAAGAAAACACATCAATTAAGATGTGCTTTGAGTTATTTTTGCTTATTTTAAATACTAACATATTTTCACCGAACATTGCCGAACATTTCTCAAATTTTTTCAAAAAATCTTGTATTTTTCATGCGGCAACTATCCTCTGTATAAGCAATCTTACGTTTCGGAAAAAGATTATTCATTCTTATCGCTACCTGCTGCCATGTTAGTCCTTCTATGTAGTAAAGACGAAACATAATTCTTATCTCACTCTTTTCTATCGACTCAATAAATTCCTCAGCTAAATTGGTAAGCTCTAACAGTTCCTCTTCCTTTCTTCTAAGCTTCATTCTTCCATCCAATAATAAACACCATACTTTTGAATATTGCACAGTCGGATATCCTGTTATCTTAAAGTGTTCTATTCCTCCCATTCCTCCGCTCACTACATCGCTTACCAATCCCTCCTCCTCGATTTTTCTCAACCTCCTTTCCGTCTTGTCTATCAGCTCCCTAAGATGTTTTATCTCAACTTTCATGTCACAATACTCAATCAATATTTTTTTGTCTAGCATATCATATGTCCTCTAATTGTGTTAAGTAATATTCCAGTGTTTCTATGGCATCTTTCCATCCGTAACAGACTTTAGCAAAGTACCCTTGCTTAATTAGTCTTTCTATCCATAGCTTTTGTGTTTTAGTCGGTTTCCCTCTCTCCGTCTTAAGCTCTATATACAGTCCGTGGAAGCTCCCTCTCGCCACTGGTAAGCATAAATCTGGCACACCTGCCTTTACCCCTCTTCGCTTAAAGGCTACCGCCTCAGCTTTATCCCGCCTACCTCCGTTTGGAATGTGATGGAGTAGCTCCAGCTCTGGTAGTCTCACTTTTTGGTAACTCGCCCATTCAAAAATCGCCTCTTGATGTCCCTCTTCTTTGTCTAATCTATAATTTCTCACTTTTTTATCCCTCATTCTGTCACATTATATATTTCTTTCCTGCCCCATTCATATAAACCAGGATATTTATGTGGATTAAAGTTGATGCCATGTTTTTTGAAAAAATCATCATTCGACATTATAAACCAATCTATGCATAAATATTTTAAAGGGTATAATTTTCCGTCAATTTCAATAACACCAAAATTAATGTTATTTTGTTTTTCTGTTGCCATTTTTAATCTCCTCCTTCCTTGCCTTGCAGAGACTGTACTCTACAAGGCAAATCACGGCTTACAGTTACTGTGATATATAAAATAAATCCTTTTCTGGATGGTGCACTATTTTTTATCTATGTACTCCTCAAGCGATAAGGGAGTTGGAAGTGGTTGCCACGCCACTATATCACCCATTAAATCAGCGTTACTATTATCCAGATAGCACTCACACCCGTCTCGACAGAAAACGTCTAAATATACACGTCCGTACTTATCACAAACAAGGACATCTTGTTCATCATCTGGTAACGGACAATTTATAAAAAATGGATATTTCTCCGCATCAATGCCATCGTCTTTTGTTGTTTTACGCCAAGTAATTGGAATCCATCCATTATCATTATCATTATCATTGTCTTTGCGTCTTTCTTCTTTTAGTTTCACTGCCGGCTGTGCTGATATAAGATTTAATATCATCTTTTCTACAAACTCTGCTTCTTTTTTCTTTCCCTATAATAATTTTTGCCAGTCCAGTCGCTCTTGTAATACTTTCTTTCATCAGGTCTGCATCAATTAATCTCATTCTTCTTTTCCTCCCCATTGTTCTGCCATAGCCTTCGCAATCCCAGGAAATGTCTTTGACCTAATCCTAGGGTCACGCTCTTTTCTACCTTGAAATCTTCGATAATTTCCATGTACATCTTTACAACCCCCATTAACGTACGGTTCATGATATTTCATAATCTTTGTTGGAATAAGTAAGGGTAAATTTTTAAGCCACAAACAAGTTCTTTTGCTATATGGATGCCCAAACTGATACGGTTGTATTGCTTGCGTATATGGTGGTAAACCAACAATTTTCATAGGTGTAGGATTCTCAATAGCAATCTTCTTACAGTCAGCATTATAAAATCTCATAAAAAATTCTTTTGCTTGCATTGCTTTTTCATATCGCTCTTCTACAATCTCACCCTTGACTCGCATTCTTACGGCACCTGCATTTGTCATATATGTACATGGTGGAAATGCAATAATCATATCCCAATACATTTTCAGTAGTTCTAATGCATCCACTTGTAAATGCCATTCTGGATGTCCACCACTACAAGGCTCAATGTCACAACTGTATGCTTCATGCCCCAATTTTCTAAACTCAATTGTCACTGCCTGCGATTCCTCACAAGCAACTAATATTTTCATCATTCCTCTTCCTCCTCTTCATTTCCTGCGTCTGGTCCTTCTCCATATATCTCTGCACACTTTTTACTGCTTGGATACAGAAACATACAAGCACCTCCTGTTATACTACACTCCCATCCATGCCACTCATCCGTGGTTTTTGCATATCTACAGCCCATCTTGTTCACCTATCTTCCTTTTAATTCTGCATTTATCCTACAAATAAACTGCCTTTTAAATTTTTTTAGCGTCCAAATAAATTCAATGTCATTATCAGTAGCTAAACTCTCTAATTCACATATTTCCAAATCAACCTCAACTGAAATTATTCTTTTTGCTTCTTTTAATAATTCTTCCGTCAGTTTTTCCACGTCTTCTTCTGTATAATCGTCTGGAACCTCAATAATTTCCCCCTCTTCAGTTCCGATGTATCCCTCTGGGTACATGAATCTATACTGTTTCGCCATTTTATTTTTCCTCCTACATATTTATTGCTTTACCTTGCAACATATTGTAAACATCTATATACGCAAGGGAGAGCATCGTTCCTCTTCTATTCTTAAAACATACCGTATAGGGATAAACTCCAACACAGCGTACCTTTTGTTTGCGTGTAGTAATCTTCTTTCCGTCCTCTTTTTCTGTGGTTGTAAGCGTGTATTCCTTTCCTGCTGCCATATTTTTTCTTACTGTTTTCTTTACCTCGTCCATGGTTAGCACCGAGTCCTGACAAGGTGAAGACCCGCTCACATAGTGATTACTCATTTACTGTTTCCTCCTTGTAAATTTCGTGTGTGCCATCTATCAATTTTCTTTCTTCCTCACTTAATGTCAGTCCATAAGGTTCAAACACTTTATAAATATCATTCAACGTATTTGCTTTAAATTCATAGAATCCTCCGTTGAAATCCATTAAATCTATTCTTTTAACTATGTAAGGCATTGCAAGCATCATCTGTCTAATGACATCAAGTTCCTTCATTTTTTCTTTGGCAGCTTCTTTTTCTTCTCTAAGTTCTTCTTCACTGCAGGCATATTCGTCTTTCTCGAGAAAAAATGAATAGCATTCGCTATAATAGACTCCGTTTTCCAGTAAAATCCCCCACAAAAGCTTTAATACCTCGCTTTCATTTTTTAGGGGCTTAATTTCCCCTGACAGGATGTTTTTAATAAAATCTTTCTGGACTGTTGCCATATTTTTTACTTTATCCTTTAGCCACTTTTGCTTCTTTTTTATATTGCCCCTTTTAATTTCGTACTCTGATTTTTGCTCTGGCTCTTTCTTTTTCTTCTTGAAAATTTCCATTTTATCAAAATGGCGAAAATAAAACATTTGCTCTTTTTCTTCTAAGAAAATGCCATCTGGTGGCACATCTTTATCCAAACTAATTTCCTTTATCTTTTTCCACTTTCCAGAATATCTCTCATTTTCTACTTTCTTAGGTGCTGGCTTTACTCCTATATCTTCTAACATCTCGATGATGGCAACCTCTTTTTTCTTTCTCTTTTCTTCCTTGGCAGCAGATTTTGCTCTCCAAAGCAAATCTCTGGAATCTCTAGCCTCGTTTAGTATCTCATTTCTAGTATTAATATCTTTTACCTGCTCTAGGGCATATAAGTCTTTTAAAGATAGCTGAAATCCCTCATCTAACTCTTTTTCTTTTACTAATTTTTGATCCAGCTTTGCAATATTTAGACGATGGCGAATCGTTGTTTTACTGAAGCCTGTCTTTTGTGCAATCGTACTTTCCGTTTCACCAAGGTCCAACATCATCTGGAATCCCTGTGCTTGCTCATAGATGGTTAAATCATTACGCTGCATATTTTCCTCTAGCATAACCCCTACTTGCTCTTTCTTAGTCATGCTCTCGACAATCTTGCAGGGAAGTTCTAAGATACCTGCTTGGCGTGCAGCCGCACATCTTCTATGCCCGATGATGGTTATGTATTCTCCGGGTTCTCCCTCTTTTGGGATAACCGTGAGGTTTTGCATGATTCCATTTTTCTTAATACTCTCCGCAAGCTCAGATAAGTCTCCAAGGTCTTTTCTTGGATTTTCTGGGTGCGGATGAATATGTTCGATTCTTATATTTACAAGATTTGTCTCCATTTTCTTATTCTCCTCTTTTTCCTTGCAATCACAAGTTTCGCCTGCATCTAGGCAGGCTCCGCAATACTCGCAAATCTTTGGTGCTGTCATCTATCTTACTCCTCCTCACTTTGCTTGTCCGATTTTGTCATAAAACTGCTTATCAAATGCTTGCTCTAAGGCATCGAAATCATAATTACGCTGCTCAAAATTGTGGAATCTATTGGTAGCGGGTTGCTGGTTGTTCTGTGTATAATTGTAACTTCTATCTGGACTTTGCTGTCTTGCAGAATTTTGTGCGCGACTAAACCACGCAGCCATAAATCTCTTTGCACCTGTCCTCGTTTTGCGATTTTTAGGATTGGCATCACACCAACCAGCAATATTTCTTAGTTCCTGCTCAATATCCACGGCAGGATAAAGATTCTTGTAGTAATCTACATCGGCAGCAGTCACCTCGTACATGGTTTTGTCATTCAAGATGAAGCTCGCCGCTACAGGAGAGCTTGGAGTGGACTCGTTCGCCTCCGAGCTAATAATATTAAAAACATTATCATTAACATCTACATTATCATTAACATCTACATTATCATTAACAGCTTTTTTTGCTTTCTCTTGCTTTTCTAAAAAACCATTTGCTTTTTTTGCTTTCTCTTGCTTTTCCGAAAAACCATTTGCTTTTTTAGGTCTTCCACCTTGCTTTCCAGCTTCACTGCGCCTTTTTAACACTTCCTGATACTTTTCTTTATCTCTATCCATCTGCGCTTTAATAAAACTAAAAGCCATTTGGGTAATCCCATCCATATCGGGGATTTCTTCGCCCAATTGATAATGCATCATTGCTGTAAGCAAATCTCCTCGCTCTTCTCTTGTTAGAAGTCTTATTTGCTCCATATAATCTGTATATAAAACAAAACTATTTTTCTTTTCCATTTTTACTACTCCTTCTCTTGCACTTTTGGTAATAAGTCGACCACTTGCCCCTTCTCTTACCTTTACATTTGCAATAAGTCAGTCAGCCCATATGGAGGGCGGCTAACTTATGCCGCCCAGTTTTTTATAATCCATTCAAATTTACTTCTACTCATATTTTCCAGAGTTTCTATTTTATTTTTTCTGCAAAACTCTGTCTCATCATATGTTCCATTTTCCATAATGGCTCTTTCCTTCAAAATCGTTCTGAGCCTTGCTACCTCAAACTCAGATAGCTTGCCTAGCTTCTTGTTGGTACTTGCATTGCTTTGTTTTTTCTCGCCATATCCATTTTCGCCTTGCTTATTTGTATTGGACTGGCCACATGTAAAAACAGTTGCTTTTAAACTCTCATTTTCAATAATCAGAGAAATAATTCTTTTTTTGGAATCATAATCAATAAACTTTACCTTAAACTTGTCTTTGCAAGTCAATACTGCATGTCCATACTTGTCTTTACGTCCAGAATCAATTATGTTGCACTTATTAGACGGAACCCATATAAAAGGAGCTGTATATAGTTCTCTTCCGATTCCCCAGTTTACACAGGCTCTCTTAAAACTATCAGATGCTTTTCCTTTGTCCGCATCTGCATTGCTTTCTACTCCAGTGTCTTCTTTAGAAATCCACTGCTTCTTGCCGTCATCCCAGATGCTTACCGTACAATTTGCATTGTCACGGCTATGGGTACGTTGCCAGTTCTCGGCTCCAACTGTTTCATCTAGGATATTCATATCTGCTCTTGCATTTTTATAGAGTAACAAAGATACTCCGCTACTCTTTACCGTAGCAACACGGCACTCAATCTCATCTGCGTAAAGCGTTCTAAATTGCTTCATCTTTTTTCTCCTTATCTTTATTAAATTTTTGTTTTTCTCTTGCATTTTAAAGCATTTTTTGATAAGATAAGGACAGACAAAGGTATTATGTTCTGATAAGACATTCACCCCCTGCTATATGATGTTTGGTCCATCATATAGCATTTTTTTCTGTCCTTTTTCATCTTGCACCACCTTTTCATATTTTTTTATCTGCTGCCTTGTGTACTCATCAAGTACAGCAACTGCATCTCTATTATTAAGAGATATTTCTTTTTTTGTAGCCTTTAATGCTCGTAATGCTTTTTCTATTCCTTACTCCGCTCCTCTCCTCTCTTGGTCTACACAAGTCTAATGCCTGGTCTATATTTTTATTTTTTAGCCTATGTTCTGCTATTTCTAGCTCCTCCTCGATACTTTTAGTAAGAAACTCTCTAGTTTCCTCAGTAATCTTTCCATCTTCCCACTTTGCATTCAGCATTCCCAAAGCGTAAAAAGCATGTTTATTTGCTTCTACTATAGTTCTGGACTTTCTTATATCGTGCTGTATGCTACGTATACTGCGGCTTTCGATATTTAGCATCTTCTTACCTCTTCTTAGATTTTTCTGTTTCGTCTACCAGCATATAATGACACACTAGAAGCTTTTGTCTCTCTATCAATACACGCTCCCAAAGACGATTGTATTCATCCCATGTGATTTTTTTCGCACTATATGCATCTTGAATTTCCTCTTTTATCATTAGTTCGCACTCTATAATTCTTGTGAAAAACTCATGTATACGATTTTTCAAAAGAAAACTTTCGAAGTTGTGCTTCTTAAGTCTAGCAATAAAAATAACTGGACTGGAACAATATAAAAAAGATTCTATTTTTTCTTCTATTCTTTCACACGCTTTTTTCTTCATTTTCCCACCTCCTTACTGTCTTTCTTTGCTTATGTATATGCCTCTTAGCTCATCTGTTCACCATTGCTCTCGCACAGGATTTGCAAATTCCAATTTTGGTAAAATGTTTTATCTCGTACTTCTTTTTGCACTCTGGACAAATTGCTGTTGTCTCTTCGTGTTCTCTGTTCGGATTCAGCTTACAGCATATCTTATCCCACTCATAGGATATCCCTATTGACTTGGTTACCATATCACCTCTCCTTTCTTCTAAACTTTGGATTATCATCATCAGGGTAAGGGGAGTCACCGCCTTACCGACAGGAAGGGAAGAACAGTAACCAAAGCCCTTCCTGTTTCGATCTGTGCTATATGAAATTGAGGAGAATTATGTGACTACCCCATTTAAGGTAGTCAAGCATCCGCACCAGCAATGGAATTCGCAATTTATTGTTATATATACAAGAGAAGAAACGCAAAAATGAAACACTTGATATTTCTTCCGTTTTTGATGCGGATGCTTGACCATCTTAGAGGATAGCCGTCTAGGAAGGTCAGAAGCCCAGACGGCTTGAAATTAAAGTACACTAGCCCCAGCTTTAGGACTAGAGGGAGTCTACACGTGTAATTATTTTTGTAATATCGTTATACTAAATACTAAACTATCTAGCTTAGGGGAGGATTCGAGGAAAAAAGTATGCATCTTGTGTAGACTCCCTCTAGTCCTAAAACATATCCAATATCGCCTTTGCATCGGAATCTCCTTACTCTTGTTTACTCATAATTTCTTCGATTTCTTCGAGTGATACACACTCCTCTTTCGCAAATTTTCTTCTGTTTATGTAATACATATACCTATTTCCCTTTCTGCTCGCCACTCCCCAAGAATGAAGCCCCTGCTGAAGCTGTATTCGGAGCGTGGTATTCGATATTCCCATAATCCCCGCTGCCACATCAACTGGCATATTAAGACCAGACTTCTTTTCTTTTTGTATCTTAACAGCTTCTAGGAAATAATCTTCTGGAAGTTCTAATGCTCTTGCAATCCGCATTTGCCTTTCTTTTGTCGGAACTATATAACCATTTATATACTGGCTAATGCAAGATTTAGAAATTCCAGTTAAAGTGCAAAGTTTCGCTTGCGTGATTCCTTTTTCTTTTATCACTTTTTTTAATTTTTCTTTAAACATTGTTCTCCTTTCTTTTTCTCTCCTATCTAGCACCGCTAGGCGGTTTCTCTTGCCGCTCGATACTCCACCATAATAAGTGCTCCCTCGAACACACCTTTCTCTCTTTCAGACATATTAAGATACGCTTTCTCAAGTTTATTAAGTAAAGAGGTGAGATGCTCTCTCTCGGTTTCCGTTAAATACTTTTTTTCTTCTACCATGCTGTTCCCTCCTTTCTTTCGTTGTACGATTATTATATAACGTTTAACGATTTTTGTCAATAGTTTTTATTGACTTTTTTGTCGTTCTACGATATAATATTTTCAGAAAGGAGGAACAGAAATATATATGAAAACAATAAGTGAACGAATCAGATACCTGAGAAAGACAATTTTAAGTAAAACTCAAAAAGAATTTGGCTCTGCTTTGGGCTTGAAGCCTAATTCTGTTAGTGACATAGAAAGCGGAAAAAATAAACCTACAGAACAAACTATAAAAGCTATCTGCCGAGAATTCAGTGTCAGTGAAAACTGGCTTCGTACTGGCGAAGGGGATCCATTTTGCCCGATGGACAGGCAGATGGAAATAGCACAATTAACAAACCAATTACTTACGGAGGCAGATGATTCCTTTAAAAACATTATTATATCTGCATTATCTAACACATCCGAGGAAGATTGGAAAGCTTTTGAAAGATTTATAGATAAAATTATAGAAGAAAAGAAAAAGGCTGAGCAATAAAGCTCAACCTCTAAAACTAAGGAATGATACGAGAACTTGGTATATGTATTTCAGACGTTTTTCGTCATCTAGTTTCTCAATCATTTTCTTAATTTCTTCCCTGTAATACTTTTTCATTACTCCACCCCTTTTCCCGAATGCCAGTTCGATATAAATATTATAGAACGTAAGTTCTGTGATTGCAAGATGTTTTTTAGTTTCATCTTGTATATTAAGTATAACAAATTTAGAATTACAGTTATACTTAATATACAACATTTTTCGGCATTTGTCTCGCTTTTTTAGAATATTTCCACATATGTGGAAATAAATTTTAACTACTTCACATAAGTATTTTTATGTGATATAATTATTTATTTATACTCTGAATCGTATAAATCCGAAATTCGACAATTAAGGGCTATTGCGATACGTTCTAGGGTATCTATACTAGGATAGCGTTTTTGATTTTCGTAATTACTCAGTGCGGACTTGCTGATTTTGGCTGTTTTGGCTAGTTCCTCCAAGGTAACACCTTTAGCATTCCTAATATTCCATATTAATATTTTCATTTTTATTTTTCACCTCCTATTAGGAGTGTGCAATAAAATGAGAAAATATTATATTTTTCGAAAAATACTATCTTTTTTCCCTTGCATTGGTTATAATTATATAGTTATACAAATACAAAAGGAGGATGCGATATGGGATTATTAGATATTTTAAATGCAGGGAAAATCAAAAAAGAAAACGAGAACCTGAAAGAGCTTTTAACTCCAGAGATGCAAGAAGCTATCAACTTAAAAGAGTATATTGAAACACTAAACCAGCAAGTGCAAGATTTAGAAAAAAAGAAAGAACGATTACGGCAAGAATATGATTCATGTTCTAAATCCGTTGAGGATAAGAAAAAAGAACTCATTATTTTTGAAGATGTTTTGATGTTTCAAGATTTCGGTTTATATACGCCTAGATATAATTTTGTTACCGCAGATGAATATAAGAAACGCCTTGATAAAATACGATTAACCCAAAAAGATTTAATTAAAAATGACAAAGCAATTAGCGCAAGCGAAAATTGGACAGTTGACGGAAGTAAGATAAAAGGCAGGGCAATGATAAAAAACATGAAGAAATTATTCCTTCGTGCCTTTAATGCTGACTGTGAAGATGTAATCAGTAAAGTCAAATACAATAATCTTGATATGTCTCTAAAAAAGATAGAGAAATCAGCAGACGCAATAGAAAGATTAGGGAAATCTATGTCTTTGCGCGTAACGATACAATTTATGAATTTAAAAGTTGATGAACTTTATCTAGCATTTGAGTATCAACAGAAGAAACAGCAAGAAAAGGAAGAGCAGAAAGCTATCCGTGCTGAAATGAGAGAAGCTGCCAAATTGCAGAAAGAAATAGATGAGCAAAGGAAAAAGACAGAGAAAGAACAATCACATTATTTAACTGCGTACAATAAAGTTAAAAAACAATTAGAATCTGATCCAGACAATCAAGAGCTTATCAAAAAATCAAATGAATTAGAAACACAATTAAAAATCATAGAAAAATCCCTAGAGGATATCGATTATAGAGAAGCAAATCAAAAGGCTGGATATGTTTACATTATATCTAATATAGGGGCTTTTGGAGAAAATATCTACAAAATCGGAATGACAAGGCGATTAAATCCACAAGACAGAATAGACGAACTAAGTAGTGCCTCTGTACCATTTAATTTTGATGTACACGCAATGATTTTCTCAGATGACGCTCCAGCTCTTGAAGCTGCTCTTCATCGTGCATTTGATGACAAAAAATTAAATCTTGTAAATACGAGAAGAGAATTTTTCAACGTGACTCTTGACGAAATAAAAAAAGTCGTAAATGAAAACTTTGATAAAACCGTAGAATTTATTGATTATCCAGATGCCGAACAATATAGAGTAAGCCAAAAAATGAAAGAAACTATTCAACAAAACTCAATTTGTGCTAATTAACAATTGGGAATCAAGGAGGATAAACATGAAAAAAATTAAAAATTTTGTATTTTGGACACTGTCTATTATAATCTTAATACTAGGAATACTTTCTGGTTTAGCATCTCTGCCTTGCGGACTCTGTTTCGTTGCTATGGCAATACTATTAAATCCAAAGGTAGATCTTAAGGGGGTTTACAAAGTCATTGGGACACTTGTATTATTAGCTCTTTATGTGTTCTTTGGGCAAAGCGTAACAGCTCCAGAAGACGCATCTACTACTGCTACCACAGCCGAAAAAGAGAAGTCAACTACTACAGCCACAACCGAAAGTACAACGGCTACAACCGAGGCTACAACAGAATCAAAAGAAGAAGAACCAGTAAATTTTTTGCAATTTCAAACAGATCCAGATAATGCGGCTTGGTATATGGTTGCAATGCAGAATATCGGCAATAATTATATAAATGGAGCAAAATGGCCATGGGGATTTGATGATTATACATTTACTGATTTTGATGAAACCGATAACGGAAAAGTTATGGGATTAGTTAAAATATCTGTCAAAGGTGTAATGGATAAGATGAATGCAGTTGCTATTTTTACGATGTCGGAAGATGGCACGAGTTCTACATGTAATTATTTCTTACTTGGGAATAAGCTATATTATGATGACGGTTCATCCGATGAAGTATTATCGAATTTAGGACTTCCAACAAAACAATAATTAATTAACCACGCAAAAAACCGCTCTTGTCGGCAACAGGAGCGGTCGAATTAAAGTATCTAACAACCTATAAGGATGTGATATACTCTAACATAAGCAATTACAGTATACTACATCCTTTCAAAAATTACTAGGGTGTATTTTTTACACCCAAAAATAAAAAGGATGTGAACTTATGAAGCGAATGAAACTGCCAAACGGATTTGGCAATATCTCTAAGCTTTCTGGCAATCGCCGAAGACCTTGGCGTGTGAGAAAGACCGTTGGATGGAAAGAAGATGAGAATACTGGACAATTCAAACAACAATTTGTCACAATTGGATACTACGAGACAAGATCCGAAGCTTACGAAGCGTTGGTGGCTTATAACTCAAGTCCTTATGATTTGTCTAATCCTTCCATGACCTTTTCCGAGGTATATGAGAAATGGTCAGCTGAACATTTTGAAAACATCGTCCCTTCTGCTATAAGAACATGGAAAAGTGCTTATAGTTACTGCGAACCTCTCTATAACATGAAATTTAGAGATATTAGACCTTCGCACCTAGAAGGTACAATAAAGAACGCTGATGTTGGAAATGCCACGAAAGGAAGAATGAAAAGCCTATTCAATTTGATGTACAAATATGCGATGAAGCACGAACTAGCAGATAAAAATTATGCAGAATTATGCGAGTCCGTGAAGAGAGCAAAACCTAAGATAGAACGCATCCCATTTACTAGCGAAGAAATACAACTCTTGAAAAAGAATATAGATTTTCCGTTTGTAGATATGGTTCTTATTGGGATATATAGTGCTTGGAGACCCCAAGAACTATCTGTGCTAAAAACAGCAGACATAAATATAGATGACAAGTTTATGCGTGGTGGATTAAAGACAGAGGCGGGGAAAAATCGTATTGTACCGATTCACGCAGATATTATAGAATTAATAAAAAAGAGATATGAAGAAGCTAAAAGTATTCAATCAGAATACTTATTCAACGATTTGAACGGACAGCAAGGAACATTTATGACATATGATAAATACCGTTCTCGTTTCAACAAGATAATGAAGAGGTTTAAACTAGAACACAAACCTCACGATACCAGACATACATTTATCACTGCTGCCAAAAATTGCAACATGAACGAATACATCTTGAAACTTATTGTGGGTCATGCTATCAATGATGTTACAGAAGATACTTACACCCACAGGACATTGTCAGATTTAGAGAAAGAAATGTCTAAATTACATTTTTAACGCTCAAAAGGGGAGGATTACATTCATAATCCTCCCCTTAATATTTGTGTCATACGTGTGTCATGTATGTGTCATATGAGTGTCATATGTGTGTCATACCCACTCTATTTTACTATATTTTACATAGGTGAACGCACTGAACAAACTTAGAAAACATGCGGATTCCTTAGAACTTACCAGCCTTAGCAGCTTCCTCGATGGAAACAGCTACAGCAACAGTAGCACCAACCATAGGGTTATTACCCATTCCGATTAATCCCATCATCTCAACGTGAGCAGGAACGGAAGAAGAACCAGCGAACTGAGCGTCAGAGTGCATACGTCCCATTGTATCTGTCATACCATAGGAAGCAGGACCTGCAGCCATATTATCTGGGTGAAGTGTTCTACCTGTACCACCGCCAGATGCTACGGAGAAGTATTTCTTTCCAAGCTCGATACATTCTTTCTTATATGTACCTGCAACTGGATGCTGGAATCTTGTTGGGTTTGTGGAGTTACCTGTGATAGAAACGTCAACTCCCTCTTTATGCATGATAGCAACACCCTCTGTTACGTCGTTCGCGCCGTAGCAGTTAACTTTTGCTCTTAATCCATCAGAGTAAGATTTTCTGTATACTTCTTTAACCTCACCTGTGTAGTAATCCATCTCTGTCTCAACAAATGTAAATCCATTGATTCTGGAGATAATCTGAGCAGCGTCTTTTCCAAGACCATTTAAGATAACGCGAAGAGGCTCTTTACGAACTTTATTAGCCTTCTCAGCGATACCGATAGCACCCTCAGCAGCTGCGAATGACTCATGTCCAGCTAAGAAAGCGAAACATTTTGTCTCTTCCTCAAGTAACATCTTTCCAAGGTTACCATGTCCCAAACCTACTTTACGCTGGTCAGCAACAGAACCTGGAATACAAAATGCCTGTAATCCCTCACCGATTGCAGCAGCTGCGTCAGTAGCTCTTCTACAACCTTTTTTGATTGCAATGGCAGCACCAACTGTATAAGCCCATTTTGCATTCTCAAAACAAATTGGCTGGATTTTCTCAACCTGTCCATATACGTCTAAGCCAGCTGCCTTTGTAACTTCAGCTGCCTCTTCGATGGAGTTAATTCCATATTCAGCTAAAACAGCGAGAACCTGTTTTTCTCTTCTTTCATATGATTCAAATAAAGCCATTATACAAATCCTCCTTCTTATTCAATTACAGCGTCAGTTCTTGGGTCGATAATCTTAACAGCATCTGCTACACGGCCGTACTGACCTTTTGCTTTCTCCCATGCTGTATTAGGGTCATCACCTTTTTTGATGAAGTCTGTCATCTTTCCAAGATTTACGAACTGATATCCAATGATTAAGTCATCAGCGTCTAATGCGATACCTGTTACATATCCCTCAGCCATCTCTAAGTAACGAGGACCTTTTTTCAATGTTCCGTACATTGTACCAACCTGAGATCTTAAGCCCTTTCCTAAGTCTTCGAGTCCAGCACCGATAGCAAGTCCATCCTCGGAGAATGCGGACTGTGTTCTACCATAAACAATCTGTAAGAAAAGCTCTCTCATAGCTGTGTTGATAGCGTCACAAACTAAGTCAGTATTCAATGCCTCTAAAATAGTTCTTCCTGGTAAAATCTCAGCAGACATAGCTGCAGAATGTGTCATACCAGAACATCCGATTGTCTCAACAAGTGCTTCCTGGATTACACCCTCTTTAACGTTTAATGTAAGCTTACAAGCTCCCTGCTGTGGAGCACACCAGCCAACACCATGTGTAAAACCGTTAATATCTGTAATCTGTGTAGCTTTTACCCATTTTGCTTCTTCTGGAATTGGAGCAGCCCCATGGTTAACGCCTTGTGCAACTGGGCACATTTGTTCTACTTCGTGTGAATAAATCATGTTGTTGAAACTCCTTTCAATATAAAATATGATAGTTGAATCCCCATTTATCAAACCCTCTATCTAGCGCCTCATTCGTTGCTTCTCTCATATGGCGCAATTGAAACTTCTCTTCCTGTTCTTAGACAGTATGTACTTCTATACTATGCGTCTGCTTCTCCGCCACAGTATAGAGAGGATAAGAAATTTGAATCAGTTTTGATAAATGTTTATCTAAGTTAAGACAGTTAAAAAAATCTGTTCTTACTTACCTATTTTCTCACAAAATGCGAAATTAGTCTATAGAAATTTGAAAAAATTTTAACAAAATTTTTCCTAATCTAATATTTTTCTAATTTTTTCTATATTTTCTTTATCAACTCGGTACCAGATAATCGAGCCATCCTCATCCCCAATCGAGAGCTGAGTCTCATATATCGTCAAAGTAATCTTCTCCCCATTTTCATAGAAAGTATAGGTGACTTGCTTTTTTTCTGCCTCTTGTGTATTTTCCTCCATCTCTTCTTTTTCCATCTCGTCAAAGAGTTGTCCAAACCTTTGGATAACTGTAGTAGTATGAAGAGTTTCCCCCTTATCATTTAATACGATAGAACTATTTGCCATCTGATAAAGAAGAGGCAATTTCATTTGTTCTCGATCTGTTTTTACAAATGCATCCCCAATAAAGTCTGCGTTATAGCAATAATATACTTTATGAGGAAGGTCACTAAATACAATATAATTTCCTTCATATACTGTAATCTCAAACACAGAATTATCCTCATCATAGAGAGTATAAATATATTTTGCCTTATATTCCTCCTTCAATGTATCTGGAGTATACTTATATGTCAAATCTGCCTTCTTGCTTAAATTCACAGCAGATTTTAAAACTGCCTTCTCTGAAAAAAAGGAACTATTAGAAGGGTCTGACGCTGGCGCAACTTCAAGCTTTATCAGACTATCTTTTTGTAACTTTTTTAAGTAAGTCATTGCTCTCTTATCATCTGGGTCTGTCTTTGTCGCCTCGTCTAACTGTTCTTCTAAACTTTCTTTTTCTTTTTTCAAATCGTCATATTTATCTTTTAGGCTCTTATAATAGGTTGTCTCTGTAACTTCCTCTTTTGTCAATTCCTTTTTCTGGCATCCAGTCAGGTTCGTAAAGATAAGTAAACTGCCACAAAACAGGAAAAGGCATAGACCTATCCTCTTTGTATTTTTCCTTCTCATATTACTTTAAAACCTCATCTCTTGTCTCCAAAATACAATTATTTTCTAGTACTTTTGAGCAATTTCTCCCTGTTTTTTGTAAATAGAATTTTCTGCCACATATCCCCTCACCATAGAAAGTGGATAGAGATTTGTGTTCTTTCCGATAACGCTTCCTGGATTTAAAACAGAGTTACAGCCAACATCCACGCCGTCTCCCAAAATTGCTCCCATCTTCCTAAGCCTTGTCTCGACTCTCTCATCTCCAACTTTCACTGTGACTTGGGTTTTATCTGCCTTAATATTTGATGTGATAGAGCCAGCTCCCATATGAGCTTTATATCCCAAAATGGAATCTCCAACATAATTATAATGTGGAACCTGTACATTATTAAATAAAATTACATTTTTAAGCTCAGTAGAATTTCCGACAACACAGTTTTCCCCGACGAGAGCATTTCCCCTGATAAAGGCTCCAGGACGAACTTCTGTATTCGCTCCGATAATGCATGGTCCATTAATACTCGCCGTCTTAGCAACCTTAGCCTTCTTAGAAATCCACACATTATCTCCAATTTTGTCATAATCATTTTTGGATAGGAGTATTCCAACCTCCAAGATAAAATCATGAATCAATGGCAAAATCTGCCATGGATACTCATTTTCCTCAAATAAAACTGACGCCATTGTCTGTGAAAAATCAGAAAATAATTGTTTGTTTTTTAATTGTTCCATTTTAAATTCCTCCTTTAATTTTCCCCTATATCATCTTTTATTTTCGCCTCTATGGCATGTCTTACAATACTATACTTATGCAGATATGGCAATTTGTATAATCTTTACTCGAACCCGAATATCCTTTTAGTCCTTTTTCTTCTTATAAAATTGTCCCACATAATCAAAGTACCGATATAAACCAGACGGATTATCCTGCATCAATACAGCCTGTGTGCGAGTGGAAATAAATTTTTCTAATTTTTCCATATATTCATCCTCTGTAATCGTTCCCTCCGCCACATAGCTTAAGCCCTTCTCCCAGCTTGCGGTAAGCTCTGGGTTGAGCAGGGAGCGAATCGAGCAGGCTACCACATCGTGAATCAATTCTCCCATTAAAGTCGGTGTAATGGTCTGAGTCTTCTTATTCAGAGTGACATAGCCATTCGTATCTAATTTCTTCAAAATCTCTGCTCTTGTTGCGCTCGTTCCAATGCCAGACCCCTTAATCTGTGCTCTTAAATCTTCATCCTCTATAAACTGCCCTGCATTTTCCATCGTCAGAATAAGAGAACCTGAATTATATCGCTTTGGAGGAGATGTCTCCCCCTCCTTGATAGACAAATCCAAAACTGGTACTTTCATCCCCTTTTTTAGACTTTTCATCGTATTTGACAAATTTTCTTCTTCTAGCTTTTTCTTTTCCTCGTCTTTATTTTGCTTTAGGAAAGAAAGCTGAGCCACGGGCAGATATCCCTCCTCCAATAAATATCTAGAGTTTACAAAAAATCTCTCGTTGCCAATCGAAAAGACAATTGATGTCTTTTGATAGACCGCTGGAGGATAAAAAATACTCAGAAATCTCCTCACAATCATCTCGTAGATTTTCACTCCTATCTGCGAGACAGAAGAGAGCGCTCGAAGTCCCTGCCCTGTCGGAATAATGGCATAGTGGTCTGTAATTAACTTATCATTGACATATTTTGTCTTAGAAATCTTTTCATAACTATGATTCTCTAAAATCTGCCTCGCAAAGGAGGTTGTCATCGGATAATAGGAAAGTCCCGAAATATTTTTTGTAATCTCCTTTGCCACAGCCGTTGACAGTACCCTGGCATCTGTTCTTGGATAAGTGACTAACTTCTTCTCATAGAGCTCTTGCACAATTTTTAGCGTCTCATCTGGAGTGAGCTTTAAGTAGCGGGAACTGTCATTTTGAAGCTCTGCCAGGTTATATAAGAGTGGTGGATTTTTCTTTTCTTTCTTTCTCGAGACAGATTCCACGACCGCTGTCAAAACCTCCTCATCCTCTGGCTTGCTATTTTGAAGCTCCAAAATAAACTCCTCGGCCTTTTCCTTTTTTAGAAAGCCGTTATCTTTATATAAAAAAGGAGACTGAAAATACTTTGACCCCTCCACAGCTCTCCACTCGCCCTCAAAGCTCGTATTTTGATACCCAAAGCTTCCGATTACTTTATAAAATGCAGTCTTTTTAAAAGAGCGAATTTCTCGCTCTCGTTTTACAACAATCCCAAGGACACAGGTCATCACACGTCCAATTGCGATAACCGTACTTTTTTTCTTTTGTAGATAATTGGATATTGTCCAGCCGTATTTTAATGTCAATAATCTGGAAAAATTAATTCCCATCAAATAATCTTCCTTTGCGCGAAGATACGCTGAGGCAGCGATATTATCATACTCAGATAAATCCTTAGCCTCCTCGATTCCCCTCAAAATCTCTTCCTCTGTCTGAGAATCAATCCAGACACGCTTTTTTTTCTTCCCCTTGACACCGACCATCTGGTCGACAAGCCGGTATATATATTCTCCCTCTCGCCCTGAGTCGGTACAGACATAGATGGTATCGATGTCTTCTCGAAGAAGAAGCGATTTTACAATATTAAACTGATCCTCGACAGACGGAATCAGTTCATATTTAAATTCTTTTGGTATAAAGGGAAGGGTCTCTAAGGTCCATCTTTTTAATGTCGGGTCGTAGGCATCTGGATAGCTCATTGTGACGAGATGACCGACACACCAAGTAATCACAGCATTATCCGATTCCATATACCCATTTCTTGACTGAAAATTTCCGTGTATCGCTTTGGAAAACTCTCTGGCGACACTCGGCTTTTCTGTAATATATAGTTGTTTCATATAAACTCCCCGTCTTTTTCTTTATCTTAGCTTAAATTCTATCATAGTCAAACTTTTTCCTTATGTCAAGAGAGCGTCATATAATAACGTAAAGTTTTTGTTTGATTGATAATTTTGAGGGAAGGGGGATAGATGAAAAAGCATAGAGCAAAATATTGACATATATATTAAATTTGTCTATTGAGATATTTCCCCATAAATTGTAAAATGGTTAGGAATAACTGTAATTGTAGTCGGAGTATGTCGATATTCATAATATTATGATACCAGGGTCAAAAGTTCAAAAATCCGAGGCAAGCTTGCTTGCAAGAGGATTTTTGAACTTGGGACCCGCCAAAAACATGAATAAGTAGCCGTTTTTCGGAGAAAAATGAGCGGATTAGGAATGTTTTTGAGAATTGCGGGAGCACATTGTGCGGAGCAATTCGGTATCATAGGGGTCAAAAGACATGACCGAAATAAAGATATTTGTAGAATTTAGAGAGAGTAGGTTGAGGGAAAGGAGGTTAGCTCTTTTCTTATGACGAAAGTTATGAGTATTGGAGCTGATAATAAATGAATATATTGGTTACTGTGGATAATAAATACTTATCCCATCTTCGAATTATGTTGGGTTCTTTATTTTTTAATAATCCAGAAGAAAGCTTTCAAATATATATGATTGGAGAGAAAGTTACAGAAGAAGATATGGAGAAGATAGCAGTGTATTGCGCTGAACATGGAAGCGTCTTGCATCCTATGAAGGTACAGACGACGGTGTTTGAAAATGCTCCGGTCATTCGATATTATTCTCAGGCAATGTATTATCGACTCTTAGCGGCGGAGTTTTTACCAGAATCATTAGAGCGAGTTCTTTATCTTGACCCAGATATTTTAGTGATTGGAAAGGTGAGACCTCTGTATGAGCAGGAATTTTCAGATGAATTATTTGCCGCTGCGATGCATAATGGTTTGACTGGAATATCGGGTTATGTGAGTAAGCTGAGATTGCCAAACTATAAGACTGACCAGTATTTTAATTCTGGTGTACTGCTTATGAATCTGCCAAAGATGAGGCAGGAGGTAAAAACTGACGATATTTTTCAATTTGTGGAGAAGTATAAGTCGCTATTAGTTTTGCCCGACCAGGATATCTTGAACGGACTTTACGGAGATAAGATTCTCTCTTTGGATGAGACGGTATGGAATTATGACGTCCGTCAGTATGAAAAGTATCGTTTTTTAAGTCAGGGAGAGCAAAATATGGACTGGGTAATGGAGAATACGGTAATTCTTCATTTTTGCGGAAAAAATAAACCGTGGAATCCAAACTATAGAGGAAGATTTTCTTCTCTATATAAGCATTATGTACATTTAATTGAAGAAAACAAAATATAGTGTTAGAAAATTATTGGATAGCGTAAAATTTTTGTAAGTAAAAAAGAACGAACAAAAATTTTACGCTATCGTCATTTTGGGGATACCTTGACAAACAAAAGATTGTTCTGTAAAATTAGTACAAATATAGAAAGGAAGAGAGAAAAATGCGTCGTAAACTTGGTATGACATGTATGGCTTTGGGAGCAGTTTTAATTTTGATAGCACTGTCTCTCGTTTTATTCAATAGATACGAGGATAATAAAGCTGGGCAATCAGCGGAGGATATTTTAGAAACTCTGAAGGATAGAACTCCAAATCCTGATTCCAAGCAACAAGATACCTCATCCACTCAAAATGATAACGCATCTAATCAGGGAGCTTCTGGGATAAATGACAAAAACGGACAGGGAAGCGAAAATTCTGGTAATTCCGACGATTCTACCCCCTCATTCTCAAATGAAGACCAAGTTTTAGGTCGCTCCTCTACGGGCTTTTCCATGTCACAGACAGCGATTGGTGGATACGGATATATAGGCTATCTATCCATTCCTGCTCTCAATCGTGAGTTGCCCGTCATGGCAGAATGGAGCTATCCTCGACTCAGAATATCTCCTTGTAGATTCAGTGGTTCCGTCGAGACAGATGACTTAGTCATTTTGGCACATAATTATAGCCGTCATTTTGGAAAAATCTCCTCACTAAAAAGCGGAGACCTCGTTGTATTCACAGATGTCAATGGCCTTGCCTCCATCTATGAGGTAGCTGAGATTGACACGCTAAATCCAACTGCAGTGGCAGAGATGACAAGCGGAGAATATCCTCTGACTCTTTTTACCTGTACATATGGAGGTCAAAGCCGTGTCACAGTAAGATGTATAAAAGCTTAATTTTCATCTTAATGCCATTCCAAAATTATTTCATCTGTTTAAAATATAATAAAATAGAATAGACATAACATAAAAATGAAGGGGAGCATGAAGTATTTCATTCTCCCCTTTTGAGTATTAAATGCAATTTAGATAATTTATTCCTACATATTTTATAATCTTGCAGTTATTTTCTAATATGAGATATACTTTGTGAAAAACTGATTCTATCTTGCGAAACAACAAACTATATGTTAAGATAATATCGTTGAGAATTGAGAGTCAAAGATTCCATTCAACATCCGGGTGATAATAGCTGCAACTATTATTGCCCTTTTTCATTATCTTTCCCATATATTTCATCCCCTTTTTCTAGAACATAACGGATATCATCGCCACAATAATAATAATGATAATCCCAATCACCGATGCAATCGCCTGTCCGAGAGTATATGTTTTCATGCCACCCGTCACAGTAAAGCCACTCATATTCGTCACAATCCAAAATCCACTATCATTAATTGTGCATCCAAAAAGTGCACCGTCCAGACATGCCAAGGCAAGAAATACTGGATGAATACTCACCGTCGCAGCAACACTCGTCATGATACTCATGGACGTCAAGGAAGCAGTCGTGCCTGAACCAGTAATCTGTCTAAAAATCAATCCGAGGAAATATCCTATTAATAGTACAACCAAGATATTGGAAGATAATCCACCAATCAACGTGACAATCGCATCATTTACACCTGCAAGGTCAATAATCTTTGAAAGAGAACCTCCTGCACCCGTAATAAGAAAAACTATACCAGCCGATTTCAAGGCCTCTGTCGCAGATTTCTCTGTCTCTTTCATGCCGATTGTCCTAACAGCGATAACATATGCCGCCAATGCACCCATAAGCAAGGATACTGTCTTCGTTCCAAGAAAACTGATAAATACCGGCGTACTATCAAGAACCATATCGCAGATTGTATTCACAAGAATTAAGACAACCGGAAGTATAACTGGTATCATCGCCACACCAAAGGATGGTACTTTCTCTGGCATCTCTATCTCTTCCACAGCAGGACCTTCTCCTGTCTCATCGCTTTCTACTTTCCAGAGACCCCTGTCTAAAATCTTTGTATAGATTGTAACGGCAACTAAAACCATGACAAAACCGATACAAAATCCTGCTCCAATCATAATACCGAGGTCAAAATCAAAGTATTCCGCCGAAGCCGCTGCCAAAGGATTCGGTGTGGGAGGTATTAATGTATGAGCTACGCCCGCTCCTATCGAGATAACACCGACAATATAGGCAATCCCTTTGTTGATTTTTTTCATGAGAGCGATGCCAATTGGAATTAAAATAACAAATGTTACATCAAAGAAAACTGGTATGGACAATACAAAGGCTGCAAAAGCCACCGCATACAAAGCGTATTTTTCTGGAAACAACTGCACTAATTTCTCAGCAATGACATTGGCACCACCACAGTCACTGACTAACTGACCGAGAATAATACCAAAACCAATCGGAAAACCGATACTTCCCAACATACTGCCAAATCCATCGTTAATACCATTAATCGTATCAATCAAAGACAGCCCTGACAGCACACCTAAAAGTAACGCACCCAATACAAGAGAAATAGCGGGATTTAATTTCACCTTGATAATCAAAATCATAATCAAGGCGATGGATAATACTAATGATAAAACTAAAAAACCTGTTGACATTTTTTATCCTCCCTCTGCTTATTTATCTTTATCACTATAATCTTGTGCCTTTTTTCACTTCGATTAAATGATTCTCATCTTTATTTAACTCAACACCAAAGCCTGGTTTATCTCCAACCTTTAATCGACCATTCACTGGAATAGGCTCGTCTTTAATAAGTGGATAGTACTGTGGAAGAACTTTATCTGCCTTAGGTGCCATCATCAGCTGTTCTGTAAACGGTGAATTTATCTTTGTCGTCACATAATGATGGCTATAAATACCACTTCCGTGAGGGATAACCATCTTGCCGTGAGCATCCGCCAAATTTCCAATCTTGATTAATTCTGTCATACCACCACACCAGCCAACATCAGGCTGAATAATATCAATATCACATTCCTCAATTAAAGCGCGGAAACCATATCTGGTCGCCTCATGCTCACCGCCTGTCACGAGAATATTTTTTGAAAATGCAGCCTTCTTTAAATCCCTATATGACCAGTAATCATCTGGATTAAAACATTCCTCAATCCATTTAAAGCCAAGCTCGTCAGATGCATTCATCAATTTCTTTGCATATGGCAAATCAAGAGCCATCCAACAATCCCACATTAACCAGAAATCATCGCCGCATTTTTCTCTCATCTTCCTTGCGGTCTCAATATTCTTCCTCAGCCCTTCCTCACCGTCAGCCTGTCCATATACAAGAGGAAGTTTGCCGCCGATAAATCCCATCTCCTTTGCCAAATCAGGTCTTGGACCAGTTGCATAAAATTCAAGCTCCTCACGCACCTTGCCACCGAGCATAGAATATACTGGCTCCTCTCGCAATCTTCCCAATAAATCCCATAGAGCAAGGTCAATCGCAGAAATGGCATTCATAACAACACCTTTTCGTCCATAATACAAGGAAGCGCGATACATCTGGTCCCAAATAATTTCAATCTCAGCAGCATCCTTTCCGACTACGAATCTCTCTAAATGATTCATCACAAGCCATGCGGCTGGATAACCTCCTGTTGTAATACCAAATCCCGTCACACCGTTATCTGCCTCGACTTCTACCACCAATGTCTTTAATGCATTAATTCCAAAACTGGTACGTGTCGCCTTATACTCTGGATAAATACTCATCGGAGTAGCAATCTGTTTAACAATCCAATGTTCCTCACCCTGGTCATGATAATCTGCGCCACCACCCTCAACGACATACGCTCTAATTGCCACAATTTTTCTTCCCATTAAACTCATACTTCCTACTTCCTTTCTCTTATAATCCTAATTCTTTTAATTTATCTGCAATGGCTCTCCTTTTCTCTTCCCCAAGCGAGACAGCTGGAAGGCGCTCCACCCCATTATAACCAAGTACTCTCTCATAAACTGCCTGCTTACATGCAAGAAATAATGGCTTGCTATATCCATAAATATCCATCGCATGGCAGAGTTGATTAAAATACTCGCTTGCCTTTTTCATATCTCCATTTTGAAAAGATTGATATAAGCCAACAGTAAATTCAGGTGCAAAATTTGCAGTTGCGTTGATAAGCCCTCCAGCTCCATTTACTAAAGAGCCCAATGCCTGGTTTTCATAGGCACAAAATACAGTAAATTCTGGGCGAATCTCTTGTATCTTTATCATTTCAATTAAATGTGCCGAGTCTTCGATGGTATCTTTGATACCGACAATATTTTCATGCTTTTTTACTAATCTTTCGACAAGGGCAGCAGAAAAATTAAATCCTGTTAAATCTGGAAAATTATAAATAATGATTGGAAGCTTTGTCTGCTTCGCCACATAGTCATAATAAGCTTCCACCATAGTCTCATCATAGACACTAAAATATGGATTCACCAAAAGACAACCATCCACGGAAGCTTCCTCTGCGCATTTTAATAATTCCAGCGTCTCTTTTAAGCTTGTGCTTCCCACACCTACGATTACCTGCACTCTGCCACCCACATAGGCGGACATCTCCCTCATAAATTCCTTTTTCTCATCGAGTGTCATAATACTGAACTCGCCAGATGTTCCCAGATAAGCCAGGCCGTCTACGCCCTTCTCAATCAGGAAATCTGCATGTTTTTTATTTGCCTCATAGTCAATATTACCATTTTTACCAAAAATTGTAATAACTGGCGGACAAACACCATACAATGTTTTCATTTTCTCCTCCTTTAAGTTTTATAAAAATTCTATTTTCTCGGTCTCACAGCATAGCTTTCTTGAAAGCGTCTGTGAAAACCGCAAAAGACATTCTACCACTCTATTTTTCTTTTTCAGCATTCTCGGTTTTAAACCAGATACACTGATGGCTACGGTCAGATGATATTTTGCATCATACACAGGAACTGCCACACAGTAAAGTCCCTCCTCAATCTCCTCATCATCCACGGCATAACCTTGCTTGCGAAAAACGGACATTTGACAGTACAGTTCTTCTTTATTCTTTACAGTATTATCTGTAAAAGAAACAAAAGTCAGATTATCAATTATTTTTTTACTATCCTCCTCAGGCATAAAAGATAAGAAGGCTTTTCCAAGACCAGTACAATAAATTGGCTTTCTGCTGCCAAGATTGGCGTTCGTCATCATCGTCTTATTATTATTCACCTTCGCCACATAGACAATCTCTTTTCCTGAGAGAATTGCCATAAAAACGGTCTCTTCTAGCTCCTCCATAATCTGTCTTAAAACTGGCATCGCAATCTTATTGATATCAAAATACGATGCGGCATTTGTGCCAAGCTGGATTAACTTCGGTCCGAGTGTATAGCGCTTATTCTCATCCTCTATCAGATAATCCCGACCTTTTAGAGTCTTTAAAAGCTCATGGGTACTGCTCGGTGCAATGCCAAGATATGTGCTAATTTCTCTTGCGGTCAAACCATTCGGAAATCCCATCAGATGTTCAAATATCGTCAACACTCTTTCCGCTGATTTCACTGCCATATCATATCCCCCTTTCTAATTCATATATGCGAATTTATTTCTTATTTCTGTAATAATTATAGCGTGTTTTGACATTTTTGTCAATTATTTGCGTGTTTTTAGATTATTTTTTGTATATTTTCACAATATTTCTTATCATTTTTCCATATATGCGAATTATTTTTCATTTCCTTTATAGAAAATATCAAACAAATATTTTCCCCTTCTTTCTTTTTGTGAAAAAACAAATATATCTGTCAATGTAGATATTACCAACCATGGAAACTGATTGCTCTACACCTTTGGTGTTCTCGCAATCACCAGTCGTATTCACAATAAAAAAGCCAGAGATATTGGAAAATGATTCTCCAATATCTCCGACTTTTTTCAAAGCTTAATTCTCTTTTTCCTCGTTAATCACTACCGTGACCGTACCAAGCACCGTATTGGACTCTATCGTATTGGATGGTTTTCCATCTAGCGAGAAATCCACTATCTCTGCGCCGCCTTCACTCGCCAATACAGAAGTCGCTGTATTCTTGTCAAACGTCTCGGACTTTGAATCAAAGCTGCCTGTCACATTATCGATTCCATCTGTACTACTATTCTTTTCAAATTTATATTGAATCTTCATGGAAGTGGAGCTACGATTCGTCACCTGAATCTCTCCAGCATTTTCCTTCTCTGCTTTCTTCCATCCCCCTTCGATATCATAACTATGTGTCTTCGGATTCCACTCTCCTTCTTCATAAGTAAAAGCCATCTCACCCCAAGATATATCTACATAAATGGTTGGTTCTGCCCCGATTGTCACATTGGAAAGTCCCTTTAAGACATCCACTTTCTCCATACTCGTCGAATCCAACATAACATAACCCTCTGGCAATTGAATCTTACTTCCCGCCGTATCCTCTCCTGTATTACTCTGAATTTGGATTCCTGTAGGCTCTGGATGGTCAGTAAAATTCACAGTACCTTTTCCATATAAAATTTCACTTCCAACTACATTATATACGCCACCTTTTATATTCAAATTTGCATTCGCACTTTCTATCGAAAATGCATACGTACAGTTAAATTCTCCGCCGTTTATCGTAGCTAGTCCATCTCCACTCAAATAAATAACTTTACTCAAAAAGCCCCCTTCACTCACAAATGTACCATCATTTATCATTACCTCACCGCTCGACGCACATTCTATAATACTATTTGTATTTGTTCCCTCATACCTTCCACCATTTATCGTAATAGAGGATTGTCGTACGTAGATAAGTCTATTACCAGAACCTTTCATTCCACCAGATTTCTCACTAGAATTCTCCAGTAGTACATTTGCATAATTTTCAAATGAAAGTTGAGCTCCATTGCTTAATATAAGATTATATCCATTAAAATCCAGGTTAGCTTCATATCTCGACCATCCTCCATTAATTGTAATCGATTTTGAAAGTTCTATATCAGAGAGCAGACGAATGGTTGAGCCAGTATTGGCTTCATTCATCGCATAGTCAAAAGCCTCCTGCAAATCTTCAAAGAGAATCGTAGCTCCCTTAGGCGGAGTGACCGATGCGACAGGATTTTGTGGAATCTCCTCCCAAACTGCTGTAAGTTTGATATCATCTGTAAGTCTTAATCTATATCCAGGCGCCTGCTCTTCTTCCCCAATCTTCCATGCCCGAAACTGCATACCATCTGGTGCCGTAAACATACAAGCAGGAAATGTATAATAAGAGATAATATCATTCACATCATTCATCTGACCGCTGCCTCCGCCCGCGTCAAAACTCACCGTAAAAGTTCTCGTCTTCCAGACTGGCATAATAAGCGTATCCCCTGTAATCTTATATACCTCTCCAGCTACATACTCTTGATTATTAATAAGCCATGCCTTAAACATCTGCCCTTCTGGAGCTGTAAATCCGCATTCTGGAAGTATATAGTCACCATAAGGAACTGTCTCATTTTCCATTGTTCCACTGCCTCCGCCTGCAAAAAAACGCACCGTATAAGACAAACTTTCCCAGACTGCCACAATTTCTTTGGAATCTGTAATCTTATATACCTCTCCAGCTACATATTCTTTTCCATCGATTTTCCACGCTTTAAACACCTTGCCTTCCGGCACATCAAAGCTACATTCTGGCAACGTATAGTCACCATAAGGGACTGTTATAGTCTTGCTCTCAGCTTCCTGACTCTCATCTTGATAAAAATTCACTGTATACGACAGATTTTTCCAAACCGCCGTAACTGTCGTACTCTTTGTAATAGTATATTTCTCTCCAGGTTGATACTCTACTCCATCAATCTCCCATGATTTAAACACCGTACCCTCTGGCGCATTAAAATCACATTCGGGAAGCGTGTATTCCCCAGCTTCTACTGCTTTTGCCCCCATCTGACCACTACCACCGTTCGGCTCAAAGGTTATTTTGAAATATCTACTACTCGACACAGTAACTTTTTCGCCAGATTCTACAATTTCTTCCACTTGAATATTGTTTTTATCCACAAGGTAATATCCTTCAGGCAATAAAATAACAGATGATACTATAATAGCAGAGCCACTCCTATTATTAACTACAATCCCTACTGGATCACTATTTTGAGATAAATCAATCTTGCCTCCATAATATTCAATCGTTCCAGATTTTCCATTTATTATATTCCCGCCGTTTAAGTAAAGTGAGCCAGTATTACTTATTGCATAATATGCATTTTTTCCATTAAAAAAGCCTTGATTTATAGTAGTACTGCCATCACCGTAATTCAGAATGACACTTTGATTATCTTTTGTAACGCTAAAATTTCCTCCCTCTATCACTACGTTAGAATAAGAACATATCGCTGCTTGTCCACCAATATAAGTTCCACCTTTTATCGTAAGTTTACTTGTCCCACTTACCTGAAATGCAAACCTCACTTTATATCCATTATTATTGGTGACTGTTCCATTTCCTCCCGAAGTATCCTCAAATGTAATATTAGAATCATTTTCTATACGAAAGCAAGTAGTCTTATATATTATATTTTTCCCATTCAGGTCAATCGTATAAGTACCACCATTCAAATATATATTATCACATTCCATATCCGTCATTAGTTTCAGCGTAGAGTTATCATTTTGACTTGCTGCCGCAATTGCCGATTCTATATTATCGTAATAACCCACCAGACTTCCATCTTCTGCTGTAACGGTGGCAGCAATATTATACCATGTTGCAAACACTGTCGTATCTTCTTTCACTGCAATCTCTGTTCCAGGAGCATATTCCTTACCATTTACGTTCCACGATTGAAACGCCTTTCCCTCTGGTGGGTCAAAACTACATTCTGGAAGTGTATAATCTCTCAAAATATGCTCCACTGGTGCCATCGTTCCACTGCCGCCATTGGCATCAAAATAAACCGTATACTCAGCAACCTCCGATTTTAATCCCACAGAAACTGTACGTCCCCCAAAATTATTTGATTGTAAACTTTGTGTCACTATCTCACCATTTGGCGCCACCAAAACATATTCTTCTGGTAATATAATTTTCGTTACCTCCGTAGTAATCGCACCTCTATTCGTAAATTTAAGACTTGTCAGCACCTGACATTGCGATAAATCCAGTGAACTACCTCTATAATCAATTACAATTTCATTTCCCTCAGAAACTGCCGGAATAAATGCACCATTTCTTATTATAGTAGTATTAACCGAATTTGAGCCCACACAAAATGCCGCCCATCCTCCACTTCCATTTAGCGTGCCACCCTCTATCACAACAGTTCCTCCGTAGTTTGCTATCGGATAACTATAACCATTAAAAAAACCGTCGTGTACTATAAGTTCTCCTCCGTTTACTATAATTCCATATCTAGCTAAATATGTACCACCTTCAATCGTAACTTGTCCACCGTTTAACTTAACCCCACTTCCAAAAGTTTTAAGTGATGTATTTTCCACCATACCGCCTTCACTTGAAGAGCTTTGTAATACTATATTTCCACCATTTACGGTAATCGTGCTCTCATCGCCACAATCAATTTTCTTGCCAGCAAGGTCAATACAAAAATTTCCATCTGTGATATTAAGCCCTGTTTCAAGAGTAATATTGGAAAGTATTGTCACGGTCGAACTTTCCGCATTCATCGCTGCGTCTACTGCCGATTGGAGATTCTCATAATTGCCAATTATATTACCATCCGAAGTTGTAACAGTAGCAACAGTTTCTCCCGCAGCAATCTGGTCCATTGCTTGAATATTCTCTCCTTCTTCTCCTTGTAATCCGTTTTCTCCTGCCGTCTCCTCGATCGTAACCGTCCGCATATCTTTCTCATCCGCACTTACTCCTACTCCTAAATTCAAAACTAAAACCAAACTCAATAGTACCGACAAAATAGTAGACAACCTCTTTTTTATATCCTTCATTTTCTCTTTCCTCCTCTTTTTATATAAAAATACTGTATCATTCATAGTCTCAGTCCAACAGTCTCTCTGCCAAACTAGACAATCATTCCTAAAATCAAAAATCCAGAATATTTCCCTTTTCATTCTTAGAATCTTAGAAACATTCTGGATTTTTATAGTTTAACATCTTGTCAAGTACTTTTCAAGTCATTTGGCACAAACGGTTAATTTTTGGCATGAATGGTAATTGATAACAAATATTTTTTCTATTCTATTTGAACGAATAAAGCGATTTCTTCACATAAAATCCACCAAAAACTCCGCAAGCAATTCGATACACCCTTCCACATCTCTCATATCCGCCACCTCACCTGGCGCATGCATATAGCGAAGTGGGATAGAGACAAGCACAATTGGCACTCCTTGATTTGAAAAATGTATCTGATCACCGTCTGTATAGCTTAAGCGACTTGCTGCCTCTCGCTGCGTTTTAATACCAATCTTTGCAGCGCATTCTTCCATCTTCTGATTGAGCTTTTTGGCGACAATCGGGCTATTACATAAAACAGGACCGCCTCCAAGCACGACATCTCCCATCTCAGCTGGATTCATACCACTGCAATCACTGCAGTATGTTACATCTACCACGATTGCAAGCGAAGGGTTAATTCTAGTGCTCGTCCAATACGCGCCTGTTTTTGTCGTCTCCTCGCCGACCGTGGCAGCCGCGTACACACCCGCCTTACATCCTTTCTCCTTTGCGCGTTTTAGCGCCTCCATTATAATAAATACACCGATTCTATCGTCCAAGGCACGGGCAGTGATTCGGTCATTTATAAGCTCTCTTATCGCAGAGTCCAACACGATTGGATTCCCTGGGGAGACATATTTTTGCGCTTCTTCTTTTGTGGAGGCACCGATATCAATCAAAAAATCACTCGCCTTTAATCCCTCTTTTTGAAAGAGCTTTCTATATCCTTCCACCACACCGTATATCACTCCATTCTCTGTGCAAATTTGCACCCGCTGTCCTGGATAGGTCTCTGGTATAATACCGCCTCTCTCAATCGCCTGAATCCTTCCATCTTCTGTAATTCTTGTGACCATTAATCCAATCTCATCCGCATGTGCAGATAGCATAATCTTAACTGGACTCTCAGGATTTGCGATACAAACAACATTTCCCATCTCGTCTGTTTTTATCTTATCTGCAACTATGCTCATATATTCTTTTACAACTTCCTGAACTGGTTCTTCATACCCTGACACTGAAATCTGACTTAAAATATTGTGCAAAAAAATTCTGTCCATCTAATCTACCTCTAATTCTAATTTTCAATTTGGGATACGCTCTCTCGAATTACAAGCCTCGCAGGAACCGAGACATGCATACTAATCTCTCTTCCTGTATTAATTCTCTCTGCGAGAAGAGCTACCGCCTGTTGTCCCATAAAATTCATATGAATATGCACTGTCGTAAGAGGAGGAACGAGGTATTTCGCCATAGAAATATCGTTAAACCCGACAACGCTTACATCTTTTGGAACTTGAAGACCACTCTCTTGAATCGCCCGATAGCATCCGACCGCTATCGAATCATTCGCAGTTAATATCGCTGTCGGTCTATCCATCTGTCCACTTAAAAGCTCAAGCCCGAGACAATAGCCATCCCTTGCCTTATAGGAACCTAACTTCACATACTCCTTGGAGAAACAGCCCTTTCCCTCCATAAATCGAATATAGCCAGAAAGTCTATAATCCTTCACTTCATTTCCATCCGAGTCCGTCTCCAAGCCGCCGATAAAAGCAATCTTTCTATGTCCCATCTCCCATAAATACTCCATCACCGCAAGAACAGAGCGACGAGTATCTGTAATAATCGAATCCCAATTATCCCAGTTTGCCTGCGCATCGACCAGAATAATCGGCTTTTGGAAGTTTTCAATCCGTTCTATCATCGAGTGACTAAATGTTCCAAGGCATATAATGCCATCTAAGGCGTACACATCCTCTGGCTCCGCCTCTATCGGAACTTGAAACTTCTTATATCCTTCTTCCTCGATTTTCTTCTCAATGGCAACACGCACCGTCAGATAAAATGTATCTTCTAGCTCCTCCTCCTGCGAATAAGAACAGAGCACTCCCAATTTTAACTTTCTTTTTCGTTTCTTTGATTCTTTCTTTCTATAATCAAGCTGGTCTGCCGCCTCAAACACTCTCTTTCTCGTCTCATCTTGTACATTTAATGTCTCGTCGTAATTCAATACTCTTGAAACCGTTGCGACAGAAACTTCTGCTAACTCCGCAATTTCTCTAATCGTTGCCACTTTTCTTACCTTCCTCCAATCTAAAATTCAAGTACGACTATCATACTCATGAAAAGCAATCCGCTTTTCTTTGTCGCTGTCCATGCTATCAGACATGCGAGTTTATTTTAACACAACGATTTCTCTTGCGCAAGCAGAACTACTCGTTTTTTCCATCTTCTTCCACTCTGAGCAAATCACAAAACGACGTTAAACAAAAAGTCGCAAGATTCGTTTTTATGGCGTCTCCGATGGCGGCGCAATCCATCCCGCCAGCAATCGCAGCCTCCAACCCAGCCTTCGCATCCTCCACGACGAGACAATCCTTCGCATCTTCCCCCATATACTCTGCCGCTTTTAAAAACACTTCCGGGTCTGGCTTAGATTTCGTAATATCATTGCCGTCCGATATCGCATCGAAAAATTCTCCAATTCCAAGCTGATGAAGGATAAACTTCGCATTCTTACTCGAAGAACCGATTGCGAGCTTTACTCCTCTCTCTCTTAGCTTATCCAGCGTATCCTTTACCTCTCTTGATAAATCCGCTGGGCTCATATTTTTCAAAAGCTCTTTATATATTTCATTTTTCTTCGTTATATAGAAAAGCTTTTCCTCCTGACTCATCTTCTTATCATAGCGCTCCAAAATAATCTCAAAGCTCTCCATCCGACTCACCCCGCGGAGGCGATGATTGATTTCCTCGTCAAAATAAATGCCAAGCTCATCTGCAATCTTCTTCCACGCCTCATAATGATATTTATCTGTGTGACAGATAACTCCGTCCAAATCAAAAATAATTGCTCGATATTTCATCCTATTTCCTTCTCCTCTTTATTGGTCTCTTGCTGTACATCTGCAAGATTTGAAATAATAACTGCCGTCAAAATAATGACGCAGCCTATCACCATTCGCACTGTAATCACTTCTCCAAGAATTAAAATAGAAAACAAAGTTCCAAATACAGATTCCATCGATAAGATAATCGCCGCCTTTGTCTCATCCACATAGCGCTGACATGCAGTCTGCAATAAATAGCAGATGGTCGTGCTCACAACACCCAAATATAAGACACTGAGCCAACCCTTTGTCGTGGCGACAAATTCAAGCTCCCCAAAAGCAAAAAGGCTAATCAAGGAGAGAAGAAATGCCGTACACATCTGGACAAAGTTTAGGATAACCGCACGATATTTTTTCACAAACTCACTCGTGAAAAATATCTGAAAAGCAAATCCCACCGCACAAAGCAGAGTCAAACCGTCTCCAAGCCCGAGTGTCAAATCCTTCTCCAAGGAGAGAATTCCGACACCGACAATCGCCATAACTGCGCCGATAATTCCCTTCGCTCCTATTTTTTTCTTGCAAATGATAAAAGCAATAAACGGAACCATCACAACATTTAGGGCTGTCAAAAACGCATTTTTAGAAGGCGTTGTATATTGAAGCCCGATAATCTGAAGCGCAAATCCTGCAAACAGAGCAATTCCCATTAAAATCCCAGCTCTTATCTCTTCCTTTTTCATCCCTCTTAATTCTCTTATACTGATGCCACCCATCAATACCGTCGCCAAAAAGAAGCGTATCGCCATAATTTGAAATGGAAGAAGGCTCTCAAGCGCCATATCACTTGCGACAAAGCCTCCGCCCCATATAATCGTTACCAGAATTAACCCAGCGATTGCCAGATATCTCTTCATCCCTCGTTCCTCCTATACTCTCGTTTGTTTTCCGTTTATTTTTACCTGCAAACCTTCTCCCTCTAATACTTTGATACTCACCTCATTATCTGGGGAAATAGAAATCTCCAGCCAGGAATTTAGATAGTGAATCCGAAACTTCAATCCCTTCCATTGCCTTGGCATATTTGGGTGGATACATAAGATTCCATTCTCATCGATAGATAATCCCGCAAAGCCAAATACAATTACCTGCCATACACCGCCGGCATTTGCCGCGTGAATTCCCTCTCGTGTATTTTTCTGAAGATTCAAAAGGTCAAGAAACGCCGCTCTTCTTAAATAGCGGTATGCCTTCTTATCATCCCCCACTTGAAGTCCCATAATAGAATAAATACTCGGACTTAAGGAAGAGCCGTGAAGCGTACGTTTCTCATAATAACTATAGTTTAGTTTTATCGTCTCCTCGTCAAACTCTTCTCCCAACAGATGGAGGAGCATGACAATATCTGCCTGCTTAATAATCTGCGTTTTTGATTTTGGCATATGATTTAAAATCTCAGGCTTTATCGGCCAGTCATTTTCATCATACTGCTCAATCGTCACCTCTTCCAAATCAAAATATCCCTCAAACTGCTCTAAAAGCTGGGTTCCCTCTTTTTTTGGAAGATAAATTTTACTCTGAACGATATCCCAGTTTGCGATTTCCTCCTTTGTAAGACCAATCTTCCTTGCGAGAGCTTGATACTCTCCTTCATGCTCTTTTTTTAACATCTCTATTAATGAGAGAACATAGCGCAAATTCCATCTCGCCAAATAATTCGTATAGACATTATTATCCACTGGCTCATGCCACTCATCTGGTCCTGTCACCTGATGAATCTCATATCGGTCTTTTTTTGGCATATACTGACATCTGCTCACCCAAAATCTCGCTGTCTCGATTAGAATTTCAGCTCCCTTCTCCAAGAGGAAATCCATATCTTTTGTAATCTTTACATAATTATATATGCCGTAGGCAACCGCAGCCGTCACATGATGCTCATAGACCGCCACATAACAGCGATAGCATGTCCCATCTGGCTCAATCGTCCAGTCTGGGCATTGCTCCGTTCCATCATCCGCGGACTCCCAAGGATACTGGGCTCCCAAAAAACCGTTTTTCTTCGCATTCTCTCTCGCCGCCCCTAACATACGGTAGCGATAGCCCTCCAGATTCTTCGCTGTCTCTGGGAATACATAGGCGAAAAACGGAAGCATAAATAATTCTGTATCCCAAAATGCATGACCTCCGTACTCCTCTCCGTGGAGAAGTTTTGCCCCGATATTTACCCTATCGTCAGACTCATTTCCCGTGCTCATCAGATGGAAGAGATTAAAACGAACCGCACGGTCCAAATCAAAATCTCCCTCAATCTGAATATCTGCCTCCTGCCATAATTTTTCATATACAGCAAAATGCTCTCTAAGTTCTGAACAAAGACCATGCTCGACAAACGCCGCAATCTCCCTCTTAACCGAATGGTAGATATCCTCTCTCTTTACATCGCGCTCTGTATAAATGCTGACATATTTTGTAATCTCTGTCATCTCTCCTTGCGAAGCATCAAAATCATGAAATTCCACCGCCTGCTCGCCAAATGCATGGAAATCCGTCGTTTTTATCCTATTCTCGCCGTTTTTCTCGACCGCAAGATAACTTCCAACTCCGACATGAAGATTATCATCCCTCGTCGCAACTTCGAGATAGGCGCCCTTCTCGCCAAGCTTTTTATTTTCTGTCAGGTAAGTATGCTTTACCTTGAATCTCGGAGCATCGCAAAAATTGATAACAGAGCCATCAATAATATTCTCAACTTCTATGATTCCGCTATAATTTATCGGAGTTACATATAGTTTGACCGCCATACGGTGTATATGCGCACGGCTCACAAAGCGAATCCCCTCGACTAATGTCTCTCTGCCCTTTTTATCTCGAAGAAGAAAACGCTTCACAAGGCAGGCTCGTCTCATATCCAATACTCTTTGAAATTCCAAAATCTCGCAATTTTCGATTCCAATTAACTCCTTTTCCACATACAGCTTAAGACCAAGCCAGTTTGGAAGATTGGCAAGCTCCCTCATAAATGTCTCCGACTTATCAAATACTCCGTTAATATAAGTACAAGGAATACTCTTAATCGTCCCCTCCTCGTAACTTCCCCTTGTCCCAACGTATCCATTTGTCAGACAGAAAAGACTTTCGTAGTTCAAATTCTCTTCTGGATTATATTTATCCTGCAAAATCATCCATTTATCATCACTTAATATCTTTTCCAGATTATTTGAAAACCTATCTCTAATCATACCATCCTCCTCTAATCCTGATATTTTCTGCATGCTTCCTCAATTTCTTCTCCGACCTTTACCGCTTTTAGCGTAAATGCCATCGTGAAATCTTGTCTCTTTACTTTATACTCCTCTAACTGCTCTTCCCCGCAGCTATTACTTCCAACACCGGACTGCAAATAGTCAAGATGAATGATAATATCATCCGCTTGTTCGAGCTGCCATGGGTGATTTGCTTTTTCAATCATCTCATCCGTATAGTTTGAGAGATTTAACCCAAGCGGCTCCTCCATCTGAAAGAGAAGACTATCCGTCTCGTCCCCAATACTAAACCATCTTACATCCTCGCGGTGCCCGTTCTCCTGTGGATATACATACGGCGTGCCCATCTCGTCCACGGTGCTCTTATAAATTCCCATATGACATGCGGCCTTCGTATCCACATAATTCTCTCCAAATCCACGACCATACCATACTGTATTTTGAAGCTCTTTTTTCGCTCCCAAAATAACACCTAATCTCGGAAGGAAAGGCGGCTCTAATTTTCCATTTTGCACGGTCTTTGCCGTAAGGTGAATCTTCATCCGACCACATGGATAGATACTATACTCGTAAGTAGCGATATATCCCCACGACTGGTTGAGACATCCGAAGTATTTTTGCATCGTGACAATAGCTTTTTCCTCTGAGATTTCGTAGGAAAATGCTTCGAGCTGCTCACTTGATTTTTGAATAAAATATTTATTCATCCAGTCGTCTTTTTTATACATATCATTATCGATTGTCGGACGGTATACCGTCATCTTTGGACCTTTCGTAATATACTGTTTTTGATTCATCTCTACCGATAAAAGCTCTCCAAAAATCATATGAAATCTCACAGAAATATTTTCATTCTCAATTGTCAATATTTTCTGAGACTCACTCGCAGTCAGAGCTGGTCCACCTGGCAGGCTCGTAAACATCACGGCATATTCTCTCAACTTAAACTGCGCTCTTGAAATTTCATGGTCTTTTTTGGCAAAGAGAGAGTCGTCTTTTTGGCGTATTGAAATATTTAAATAATAATCTATATTTGCCTTTGGACAAAATGCCGTATAAGGAATGGTAAGTTTTTGCTCCTCTCCCGCCTCGGCATATAAATCATCGATTCTGCCCTCCTCTATTATCTCCTCATTTCCCTGAATCCACCATTTCAAATATAAATGAGAAAGTGATAAGAAATCATAATAGTTTTTGAGCATAATTTCGTTATTCTTGCCCTCTATTTTTGTGACCTCCACCGGAGCAATAATCTGCTTATATTCTAGGAGTGAAGGTGACGGAGTTCTATCCGGCATTAACATACCGTCGATACAGAAATTCCCGTTTGTCGGGAAATCCCCATAATTTCCTCCATATTTATAGTACTCACGCCCGTCTTCTTTTGTGTAGATTCCATGGTCATACCACTCCCATATGAACCCTCCCTGAAGACGTTTATAATTTCGATATAAATCCTGATATGCTTTTAATCCGCCAGGTCCGTTTCCCATCGCATGTCCGTACTCACACATAATATGAGGTTTATTTCCTTTATCAGTGGAATTCGCTATCTTCTCTAACGCTTTTAATCTTGTATACATTGTAGAGTATACATCTGTGACCTCCGCCTCAAAATCTCCCTCATAATGGATTAATCTCGTGCTATCCAACTCTCTGATTGCCGCAGCCGCAGCCCTAAAATTACATCCAAAGCTAGACTCATTTCCCATAGACCACATAATAATGCTCGGATGATTTCGGTCTCGTCTCACCATGCGAATACTTCTATCTACATACGCCTTCTCCCAGGAAGGGTCGTCCGTAATCCAATCATAGTTTTCCACCCACTCAAATCCATGGCATTCCAAATCCGCCTCGTTAATCACATATAGACCGTACTCATCACAAAGGTCATAGAAATATTCATTGGCAGGATAGTGGGAACAGCGGACTGCATTGATATTATATTGCTTCATCATGATAATATCCGACTTCATCTGCTCATAAGTGACGGTTCGTCCCTCCTTCGGATTATAATCGTGATGATTGACTCCATTTAAGAGGATGACTTTATTATTCACTCTAAAATTATGGTCTATTATCTCAATTTTTCGAAACCCAAGACGAAGCTTTATCTCATGGTCATCTGTCTCTACCGTCAACGTATACAAATTCGGAGTCTCCGCCGTCCATTTTTGTACGTTCTTTACGACTTCGCGGATATATGCCTTTTTCTTTTCTGTCTCAAATCTGCCTTTTAAAATTTCTTTTCCGTCTTTTTCCAGCTTAAACTGACCATCGCAGTTCTCTTTTTTTGTCGTAATAGCAATCTCTAATATTCCATCTTTATAAAAATGTTCTAAATCTGCGTTTACACTGCAATCTAAAATTGCATTTTTCGGTTCATTTATCAATTCTACATCGCGGTAAATACCAGATAACCACCACATATCTTGGTCTTCTAGATAGGTCCCATCCGACCATTTATAGACGCGTACTGTAATATCATTTTGACCTTCCTGCACAAAATCAGAGATGTCGAACTCGCTCGGCAGTCGGCTCACCTTGCTATAGCCGACATGCTTTCCATTTACCCACACGTCAAATGCACTGTCCACCCCGTGAAATTTCAAGATTGTATCATTTTTTAGCCATTCCTTTGTTAAGCATACTAGTTTCTTATAAATTCCTGTCGGATTTTGACTTGGTACATATGGCGGATGAATCGGGAATAGATATAATACATCTGTATAATGCATCGCATCATATCCCCTTAATTGCCAAACGGATGGGACGTCAATTTCGCCCCATCCGTCATTCGCATTGCTATTCATAAATCCTTCAGGAGAAAGTTCGGGTGCTTCCAGATATAAGAAATTCCATGTTCCGTTTAATGATATTTTGTCGGAAGAATCCTGATAAAATGCAGTACGAGCTTCTCTTCTGCCGATATGCTCTAGTAGTTGGTCTTCCCATCTCTTCTTCACTCGTTTTGTCATATTTTTTCTCCTTATTTTTTATTATTTAATCGAACCACTTGTTCCTTCTACAATATATTTCTGTGCAATGATAAATACGATAATTGGCGGAATAATCATAATTATTGTAATACAAAGCATAGGAATAATCTGCGTCTCATGAACTCCCTTAAAGGAGGCGAGACCTAATGCAAGTGTGTACTTACTTCTATCTTGTAAGAAAATCAATGGTCCAAGATAGTCATTCCATACACTAATCATATTCAATACACCGACAAGAATTAATGACGGTTTCAAAATCGGCATAAAGATTTGCCAATAAATCTGGAATGAGTTTGCACCGTCAATACGTGCCGCTTCCTCAAAGTCTTTTGGAATTCCCATCAAAAACTGGCGCATCAAAAAGATATAGTACGCAGAGCCAAACCATGCGGGAACAATCAACGGTTTTAATGTATTAATCCATCCAAACATCTTAAATTCCATATACTGTGGAATCATCGTAACATCCCAAGGAATCATCATCGTAGATAGAAGAACCATAAATAAAATATTTTTCCCCTTAAACTCAAATCTCGCAAATCCGTAGGCAACGAGGGAGCAAGATAATACCTGTCCCACTGTCGTTCCCACTGTAACGAGAATCGAGTTCCAAAGATAAGTTCCAAAAGGCTGTGCCTTCCATGCATCTATAAAGTTTTGCCAAAGCCATTTATCTGGAAATAACTTTGGTGGATAAGCAATCGCTTCGGCCTCCGTCTTAAATGCTGTAAATAACATATATACGAACGGAGATAAGAAATAAATTGCTACGAGTACTAATAGACAATAAATAACCACTTTTGATGTTTTAGACATTTTCATTATTTCTTACCTCCTTTTTTCTTCTTCTTCTGGGCTCCACCTGCTTCTGTCTCATAAAATACCCACGCAGAAGAAGAACGAAATACAAGCGCAGTCAAACATAGTATAATAATGAACATAACCCATGCATTTGCACTGGCGTATCCAAGCTTATGATGCTTAAACGCATTATTATATGTCATCAATCCATAGAAATAAGTAGATTTCAAAGGACCACCGCCTGTCAAAAGCATTACCAATGTTACTTGTTGGAAAGAACTGATAATGGATGTAATCAGGTTAAATAAAATCGTCGGTGTAATAATCGGTAATGTAATACTAAAAAACTGTCTTGCTGGGTTGGCACCGTCGAGAGCCGCAGCCTCATATACATCAACTGGAATATTTTTAATATCTGTATAGAAGATGAGCATCATACTTCCAACTCCAAACGCACTCGCTATAATAACGGCGAGGAGCGCCCATGCCGGGTCGACGAGCCATTTTGGTCCCTCAATTCCTAGCAGAGATAATAAATAATTCAGCACACCATAATCTCCGTTTAAAATCCATCCCCATAAAATAGATACAGCAACACCAGAAATAACGGTTGGGATATAATAAATCGTTCTAAATATCTTGACTCCCTTTACTGGCTGTGTAATCAACATAGCAAGGAAAAGTGCGATAATCATATTAAGAGGCACAAAAATCGCTGCATATTTTAGAGAGATTACAAGAGATTTCCAAAACTGCTTATCATTTGTAAACATCTCGATATAATTGCCAAATCCCACAAAACTAGGGTCCGATGTGAGTGGCCAGTCAAAAAAGCTCATAATCAACGAGAATATAAGCGGACCAATGGTAAACACGATGAATCCAATAATCCATGGTAAAATGAAGAGGTACGGAGTGGCCGTCTTCAAGTGATTCTTTTGTTTCATTCCTTTTTCCCTCCTATCGGGGTTTTACTATTGCGCTGCTGCCTCATCTAATACGGTAGATACATCTTCTAATGCACTTGGGTTAAATACTCTCTCAAAGGAAAGAGAAAGATTCTCTGATAATTCTGACCATTCGTCAATAATAAAACTTGTCGGTGTAACTCCATCGCTTTGCTCAAGCATCGTATAGAATGCTGTATACTCAGGTTGCTCCATAATCTTCTCGGACTCTACAACCGATTTCAATACTGGTAACTCACGTCCGATTCTCTCTTTGTTCATCTCTTCGCTTGTCCAGAACTTAATAAACTCCCACGCTGCTTCTTTGTTCTTGGAATCTTTGGACATGGAGATACCGGAAGAGCTCAAAATACTGATAGAATCATGGGAAGCACCCTTAAATGCAGGAATATCAACAACACCATAGTTTAATCCGTCCTCATTCAATGTATTGATAGACCAAGAACTGTAAACATACATTGCTGTATTGCCGGCACGGAATTCATCGGTACCTGACTTCTCTGTCACAGCTGCGTATCCGTCCTTTGCCATATCCTGGAACATCTGAAATACTTCTTTTGATTTGTCGGAATTTAAGTTGCCTTCTAGATTGCCGTCTGCATCTACATATGCCGTATCATTGCTCCATAAATACATCTCATAATCATATGGGTCTGGTTTCATCTGGAAGGAAAATCCTTTCTTTCCCTCACATTTTTCGGTAATTGTCTTAGAGGCTGCAATCACGTCGTCCCATGTCCAATCATTCGTTGGCTCTTCAATGCCTGCCTCTGCAAAGATATCTTTGTTATAGAATAATGCATGAGTTGTAAAACCAATCGGAATACCGTATGTCTCGCCATCTAATGCATTATAATTCCAAAGAGTATCATAGAAATTCTCCTTAAATTCCTCTCCTTCCTTCTCGATATAGGAATCAAGAGGCTCAAGTCCGTCCTTGTATGCTGGATAATTCCACATATACATCACATCTGGCGTATCGCCCGACCCCATTCCTGCTGCGATTTTGGTATCAAACTCACCGCCGTATGCTTCCAATGTCACTTCAATATCGTCATGTGTCTCATTGAATTTGTCTACCATCGCCTGCTGGGCATCTGCATCCTCAGCGGTATCCCACGATGCAAAACGGATTTTCGTCTTTCCGTCTTTCGTCTTACTATCATCGCTTCCACTTCCGCCACATCCAGTAACGGCGATTGCTGCCGCCATTATCAATGCAAGCATTCCTACCTTTCTCTTTCTCATATTGTATTTCCTCCTTATTTTTAGTAATCTTACTATACCATTTACTTAGTAAAATGTCAAGAATTTTACCAAATTTTTTTCATATTTTTTATATTTTTTTCGGGTAATACGAAGATTTTTTATATATTTTTTCTAATTTTTTCGTTTTATAGTGAAATTATCGATTTTTATGCGAAGTAAAATTTTACTAAACTTTAATAAAACAATATAAAAAGAAAAAAGCAGATTTTATATACTCTCATATAAAAAACTTCTCTCTCATATTTTCTCATAAAAAAAGAACCACTCTCCATATTTTCATATTAGAAAGTGGTTCTTTTTTGACTTCATAAGTTTCACTCATCGTTGTCTGCGTCAGTAAGTATATCGAAAAACTCATCTCATGATATTGGTCAAAAATCCTCTCACAAGTAAGCTCGTCTCGAATTTCCGACCTTTTGAGCCTAGTATCATCTCATGAAATATTATATAGAAATCACACCTAAAGATTGAAGCAATAATATAAATAATAAGATTGGTGCAATAAATTTAATCATAACAATATATAAATTCTTCCTGCCAAACTTACGTCCTCCAAGGCAAACCTCGTCGATAACCGTCTTAGGCTTTACAACCCATCCGATTAAGATACAAGTTAAGAGTGCAACTAAAGGCATAAAGATATTATTGCTGATATAGTCTAGTATATCTAAGACTTGTCCGACGGAACCATTCGGCAATTGCACCTCGAAGTATAAAAGATTATATCCAAGGCAGACGATAACTCCGACGATTAATGCATATAAGGTTACAATGACCGTACTCTTTTTTCTAGAAAAGCTAAACTGGTCAATAATACTAGATACAATCGCCTCCATGACAGATACAGAGGATGTGACGGCCGCAAAGGTTACCATAATGAAAAAGAGCGCGCCGATTATAACTCCGACTGGTCCCATCGCGTGAAATACTTTTGGCAATGATATGAACATAAGGCTTGGTCCTGCGGACATTCCCTCTGTTCCCATAAAGGTAAAGACCGCTGGGACAATCATCATTCCTGCTAAGAGAGCGACAATCGTATCGAAAATTTCAATCTGGTTAATGGACTTCATTAAGTCTGTCTCTTTTTTTACGTAGGAGCCATATGCCACCATAATTCCCATTGCGACACTGATGGAGAAAAATAGCTGTCCCATCGCATCTATTACAATCATGACAAATTTACTCACTGTCATACCTGTAAAATCAGGAATCAAATAGACTTTTAGACCTTGAAGACCAGTTCTTGTGACGCCAGAGGCATCGGTATAATTCAAAGTCAGAGAAAAAATGGATATGCCGATTACTAAAATAAGAAGAATTGGCATTAAAACTCTGCTATATTTTTCAATTCCCTTATTTACTCCACAAAATACGACAAATGCGGTAGCTCCAAGAAAGATTATCATCCATACAAGAGGTGGAACCATCTGAGTAATATAGCCCGTAAAATATCCATCTTCCGCCGCTTTTGCGGCATCTCCTGTGACAAAAGCAACGAGATACTTTAAAACCCATCCGCCGATAGTACAATAATATGGCAAAATAATAATCGGAACGAGCCATGCCAGCACTCCTAACCCTTTCCATTTTTCATGAATCTTGCCGTAGGCAGTCAAAGGTCCTTGAGCTGTTTTTCGTCCAATCGCAATCTCTGTTGTAAGCAGAGTAAAACCAAAGGTCAATGCTAAGATAATATAGACTAAAATAAATGTACCCCCGCCGTCTTTTGCTGCCAAATACGGAAAGCGCCAGATATTTCCAAGACCAACTGCGCTTCCAGCGGCAGCCATGACAAAACCAATGGAACCGCTAAAATTGCTTCTTTTTGTTTGATTGCTCATAGAATTTCCCCCAATTCCTGTGTCATTCGTACACATATTTTTTATGAATTTCTTCACTTAATTATATGATACCAGGGTCAAAAGTTCTAAAATCCGATGCAAGCTTGCTTACAAGAGGATTTTTGAACTTGGGACCCGCCAAAAACATGAATAAGTAGCCATTTTTCGGAGAAAAATGAGCGGATTAGGAATGTTTTTGAGAATTGCGGGAGCACATTGTGCGGAGCAATTCGGTATCATAGGGGTCAAAAGACCTTTTGACCCCAACATCATTATATATCTTATCATATTCGATATGGCTTTTCAAGAAAATCCTACCACATTTCCCGATACTCGCTCGGTGAAATCCCCTCTACTTTCTTAAAAGTCCGAGAAAAATAATGCAAATCACCGATTCCGCAGCTTCTTCCTATCGTCTCTACTTTTTCTTTCGTAAAGCGCAAAAGCTGCTTTGCGTGAGTGATTCTAACTTGCAAAAGATAATTATGAATGGACACTCCAAACTGTTCTTTAAAGAGCCTCGTCAGATAATATTTATTAATATAAAATTTCGTCGACAGACCATCTAATGTAATTTTTTCTTCATAATGCTCGTCCAGATAGTTTTTTATCGGGAGAATATTTTGCTTTTTTAAGCCCTCCCTCTGACTGCCTGGATGCCAGCTTTCGCTCATAATTAAAGTGAGCAGGGCAGTCAATCCCTCATTGATTTTCATATCTCTGACATAATCTGAGGATTTCGCCACCTTATAGACTTTGATCCAGACATCCTCAAAAGAAGCTAAACTCTCTGGGTGAAAAGTCGGTCTTCCGCCCCTCTCTACATACTTGGCATAGATATTTGCCATACTAGGTCCAAAGAAATGACACCATTTTAGCGACCATAAATCATTATCCGTCGAGTGGGCATACGGCTGTCTACAATCAATAAAAATACAATCTCCCGGCTTAAGTTCATAATTGATATCCCTATAAACTAGTTTTCCAGAACCAGATTCCACCATAAAAAACAGATAGGACGATAGATTTGACCGCTGATTCACATGTGGCTGTTTCGCCAAAAGTGAACCAATCTCTTGAAGATGAATCAAGGAAGTGCGGGCAAAGGCAGATGGCGTGTAGAGAATACGGGAAGATGAGACAATGGGAGCTGAGATATTTTTATTATTCTGCTCGATTCCACTGTCAAAACTTTCAAATCGCTCCATCATTCTTCATTCTCCTTTAAAATTTCTCTCTCATCCTCCAAAACCCCTGGAACTTTTTCTGATATCATTATATTTTGTAGTTCTCTTTCTGATATAGTTATATTTTGAGCTTCTTTTTGTTGTGATACTATTTTTCGCAACTTTCCCTCAACGAAAACTACTTCATCGCCCTCATTTATATCTTGCTCATACATCCATGCATCGAGCTGCTTTAAAGATACTTCAGCTCCATCACTGAGAGATTTTATTATCACGATAACCTGTGGCTCATAATCTTTCGCTCTCTCCTCACAGCCAAAATCATCCTCATATATTCTTAATACTTTATATTTTTTGTCATTTATTTTCTCCTGTAAACTGCCATATTCTTGCCCATTTTTTTCATTTTTAATTTTCTCCCTCGTCACTTTGTCGATTTCCTTTTTTAACCTCTGCAAATACGGAGAAAATCCAACCTTATCTGCTCCGTACGTAAACTGCAATTCATATTCCAGAGGAAGCCAGGTAGAGATATCCGCCTCATTATGCTGAATGACCGCCTCGAGATTGTCTAACGCCTTATAGAGCTTTGCCTCATCCGTCTTTCTCTCCTCCATCTCCTCAAAAAGAGCTTTCCACTCTCCCTTGCAGGAATCTGGCAGAGATTCCACCCAAGAAAAAAGTACCTCACGCTCTTTTTTCTCATCCTCCTTCGTCTTATCAAAGGAAGGAATATCTCCGGTAAAAGCCTCACCCAAATCGTGAATCAAACACATATGAATCACCTTATCCATATCTAGATGAGAAAACTCATCCCTAAGTAATAAAGCCATCAGCGCCAAGCGCCAACTATGCTCAGCCACACTCTCATGCCGACCACTAGAAGTCCATGAATGTCTCGTATTACATTTTAACTTTTCTGCCACCGATAATATTTTAAGAAATTCTGCCGTATCCATCTATCTTTTCTTATTTCTCCTTTCTCTATTCCACAATAAACTTATCTCCTGTTTCTTGAAAAACATTCATCATCCGCTCATTTTTCTCCGAAAAATGGCTACTTATTCATGTTTTTCATCATAGCATACTCTTAGAAAGTTGTCATGTATATTTTATAGACTCTTTTCCTAAAAGTTTAGCAAAAATAAAAAGCATTTCGGTTTTAGTGTATATTATCCCAAAACCGAAATGCTATTTAGAATATTTATGTAATTTCTATCCTTTTACTGCTCCTGCTGCAACACCCTTAATGATATGTTTTTGACAAGCCAGATAGAAAATAATAACTGGAATTACTGCAAGAATCAACGCTGCCATAATTGCACCCATATCTACACGACCATAGCTTCCTTTCATATATTGTATTGCAATCGAAATCGTCTTATATTTATTCAAATCTAACACAAGATATGGAAGCAAGAAATCATTCCATATCCACATCGTTTCCAAAATACCAACAGAAATATAGGTAGGCTTCATAATTGGAAGTACTACGGAAAAAAATGTCTGAAGTGGAGTACATCCATCAATCATAGCAGCCTCTTCAATTTCTAGAGGAATGGACTTTACAAATCCACAGAACATAAATACTGCCAATCCTGCTCCAAACCCTAGATATATAATGATGATTCCCCACGGAGTATTTAGTCCTGTTCGGTCCGCCACTAAAGAAAGAGTAAACATAACCATCTGAAATGGCACAACCATGGAAAATACACATAGTAAATAAAGAAGTTGCGTGAACTTTGATTTTACTCGGGTGATATACCATGCACACATGGAAGTACAAACTAAAATGACTAATACAGAACCAATGGTGATAAACACAGTCCATCCAACTGCACTTAATAGCTCATATTTATCAATCGCTGCTATATAATTGTCAATGCCGTTTAACGTCTTCTCCGTCGGCAATGTAAAAGGTTCTTTATTAATATAAACCTTTTTCTTAAACGAGTTCATAAGCACAATCAAAATCGGCGCAATATAAACTACTCCTATGATGGCAAATACGACTGTTCCTATTCCATTCCATTTACTTTTTCCTTTCATTTTACTGTTGCACCTCCCTTGAACGTGTCGCTCTTAACTGTATCATACCTATTACAACCACGAGAATAAAGAATAATACGGCCTTGGCCTGTCCAACACCTTCCCATCCAGTACGTCCGTAGAATGTATTAAAAATATTAAGTGCCATCATCTCAGACATCTTTGATGGCTCACCTGCGGTAAGGGATAGATTCTGGTCAAAGAGCTTAAACCCATTCGTGATTGATAAAAACATACAAATCGTAATAGATGGCATCATCATTGGAATCGTAACTTGAAAAAGTCTCTGGACTCTCGTTGCCCCATCAATCTGTGCGGCCTCTAGCACATCCCCTGGTATAGACTGAAGACCAGCAATATAAATAATCATCATATAACCAATCTGCTGCCAACTAACTAAAATAACTAATCCCCAAAAGCCGTATTTTTCGCTTAACGCAAGAGCTGTATTATATTTAGCGAGAATACCATTGAAAATCAACTGCCAGATATATCCAAGCACGATACCACCGATGAGGTTTGGCATAAAGAAAATAGTACGAAAAATATTAGTTCCTCGCATTTCCTGCGTCAATGCCATCGCCAATGCAAACGCAATCACATTGATTACAATCAATGATACAATTACAAATAAAACTGTATACCAAAATGAATGTATGAACGTTGTATCTTTAAATGCTTCTATATAATTTGAAATTCCAACAAATTTTGCATCCGCAACGGTAGTAAATTTACAAAATGACAGCCATATTCCCATAATAAACGGAACAATAAAACCAAGAATAAATGCAAATAATGTTGGGAGTACAAATATTGGCATATACCGTTTTATGGCTTTTTCCATAAAACCATCCTCCTTCTTCTAAAAATGGCGGGCAAACCGCCGTCGCCCGCCGCATTACCTTAACTTTCTTTTATACTTACTTTTGTATTATTTTGCTGCTGCAGCCTCTGTTTTCCATCCATCCACAAATGCTTTTACAACTGCATCCCAGTTTGCATCTGTCTGGTCTGCTGCATATGCAGTAAGAGCAGAACCCACACCATTTTTCCACTCTTCTGATGGCATAGTAGAGAAAACCCATGTTACAGGAGTCTTTCCAGACTCAAGATATTTATTTGCCTCATTTACAAGTACATTGTCTGATTCCAAATTAGACTTAAATGGAATTACAAATCCCATATCCTTACACATAACTTCCACACTCTCCTCAGATGTCACACACCAATTCATAAAATCAAGTGTTGCCTGAATATCATCCTCAGAAGCCTTAGAGTTTACACACCAGTAATTCTCTGTTCCTGTGCAAACGCCTTGATTTTCCTCACCATCCACACCAATGTAAATTGGAAGGATTCCAAGATTTTCTTCTCCGACATCTGCAACATCATTCACTGCCCATGTACCATTTTGATAAAATACTGCTTCCTCTGTAACAAACTCGGATACTGCATCATCACCTGTTTTTGTTGAGAGAAGAGTTGGATCACAAGTTGCATTATTAATATATAAATCCCAAATCTCACGATAATTATCAAGATATGTACCTTTAATAGCATCTGTCTTATCAATTCCCTCATCTTTATACTCATAATAAATAGGAAGATCTGCTAAATGAGTTTTAAATCTCCAATCAGAAGAGCCATCCATACCCGCAGATGTAAATGCAGAAAATCCAAGTTCATCTTTTCTAGCTGTGATATCTTCCACTACTTTCTTGAAACTATCAAAGTTTGTGATATCCTCTGCCGAGTAACCTGCTTTCTCTAAAAGAGCTTTGTTGTAAATGATACCGTAGTTTTCAATAACATACGCAATACCATTCATTTTATCTCCATCCTTTAATGAAAAGCTCTCGTCTGTAAGTTGTCCCGCAATATCAGAGCCTGACAAATCATAGCAATAGTCTTTCCAGCTTTCAAGACCAACTGGTCCATTTACCTGGAATAATGTCGGTGCATTTGACTTAGCCATTTCTGATTTTAATGTTTTTTCATACTCTCCAGAAGCCGCTGTAAGAACAGTTACTGGAACTCCCGTCTCCTCTGTGTACTTCTCTGCCAAGTCCTGCCACTGCTCATCTGCTTCTGGCTTAAAATTAAGGTAATATACTTTTCCTTTTGCATCAGACTTACCAGAATCCGTTGAGCTTGTAGAATTTCCACATCCAGTCAACATACCAATCGCCATTGTAGCCGCTAATACAACTGATAAAACTTTACTCTTCTTCATATTTTTCCTCACCTTTCTGAAAATATTTGTTTTTCTTGTTATATGATTATCATATCAGCAACTAAAAAAATCTTATAACAATAAAAAAACCAAAATTATAAAAAAGTATATGCTATCGTATATTTTTTCTACTTTGTTCATAAAAATAATTACCATATACCGAAAAATATAGTATATTATTACTATAATTATGCGAGATTCCATTTTCTTTATTATTTTCTATCCAATTTTTATATGGAATAAAGAAAAAAAATTAAAAACTCCAAGATAAAATTCCAAAAATTTTATATATTTTTTCAAAAATAATTGCCATATATCGAAAAATATAGTATATTATTACTATAGCCATATCTCCCTATCGGGAGACATTCCTTTTTGCGAAATGGCGAAAGCACTAAAAATTAACTTAGGAGAGATAAGGAGAGATTAAGATGTATCAAGAAGAGTATAAGCGCTGGCTGGCAGCTGATCTGGAAGATGCGGATTTAAAACCAGAATTATTAAAAATTGAGGGAAATGACGAGGAGATTAAAGACCGTTTTGCAGTAGCCCTAAAGTTCGGTACTGCAGGACTTCGCGGTGTGCTTGGAGCAGGAACAAACCGTATGAATATCTATGTTGTACGTCAGGCAACACAGGGACTTGCAAATTGGGTAAAGACACAGGGCGGTAATCAGACAGTGGCAATTAGCTATGATAGCCGTATTAAAAGTGATGTATTTGCAAAGACAGCCGCTGGCGTACTTGCAGCAAATGGAATCAAAGTAAGAATCTACGATGCTTTGATGCCAGTACCAGCACTTTCCTTTGCTACTCGTTATTATGAATGTAATGCAGGTATTATGGTAACAGCTTCTCATAACCCAGCAAAATATAACGGATATAAGGCATACGGCCCAGATGGCTGCCAGATGACAGATGACGCTGCAGCTATCGTATATGAAGAAATCCAAAAGACAGATATTTTAACAGGTGTAAAATACATGCCTTTCGCTGAGGGTGTAGAAGAAGGATTTATCCGTTTTGTAGGAGAAGATTGTAAGAAAGCTCTTTATGAGGCAATTGAATCTCGTCAAGTTCGTCCAGGTTTATGTAAGACAGCAGGACTAAAGTTAGTATACAGCCCATTGAACGGTTCTGGTCTTGTACCTGTGACACAGATTTTAAAAGATATCGGAATTACAGATGTCACAATCGTTCCAGAACAGGAATATCCAAACGGCTACTTTACAACATGTAGTTATCCAAACCCAGAAATCTTTGCAGCATTAGAAAAAGGTCTGGAATTGGCAAAAGAGACAGGTGCAGACTTAATGTTAGCGACAGACCCTGATGCAGACCGCGTCGGTATCGCTATGAAATGCCCTGATGGCTCTTACGAGTTAGTAAGTGGTAATGAAGTAGGTGTATTGCTCTTAGATTATATCTGTGCAGGTCGCATCGAAAAAGGAACTATGCCTAAGAACGCCGTAGCAGTAAAATCCATCGTATCCACACCATTGGCAGATGCAGTGGCAGAGCATTACGGAATTGAACTTCGCAGCGTTTTGACAGGATTTAAGTGGATTGGTGACCAGATTGCTCAGTTAGAGCAGGCTGGAGAAGTAGATAGATTTATCTTCGGATTTGAGGAGAGCTATGGATACTTAGCTGGACCATATGTAAGAGATAAGGATGCCATCATCGGCTCTATGTTAATCTGTGAGATGGCTGCATATTATAGAAGCATCGGAAGCTCCTTAAAGCAGAGAATGGAAGAAATCTACGCAGAGTACGGTCGTTACCTGAACAAAGTAGATAGCTTTGAATTCCCTGGTCTTAGCGGAATGGATAAGATGGCAGGAATTATGGAAAATCTCCGCCAGAATCCATTATCAGAGATTGCCGGACATGCTGTTGAGAAAGTGACAGATTACCAGAATACAGAGGAGACAGGTCTTCCAGCTGCCAACGTATTACTTTATAAATTAGATAACGGTGAGACAGTTATCGTTCGTCCATCCGGAACAGAACCTAAGATTAAACTTTACTTTACAACTCTTGGAAAAGATTTGGATGAGGCACAGGCTAATAAAGATAAATTAGCTGAGGCATTAAAACCAATTCTCGCATAACTTAATAAAACTCATAAGGCATTGAGAGGAGACTTCTTCTCAATGTCTTTTTCTTTTTCTCAAAAATATGAAAAAGTCAATATTGCCTTAAAATAAGTCAAATTTTTGCCTATTTTTTTGTGCTTAAGAATAATATTATAATATACATAAACAAGATAACAAATCTTAAATAATAAGGAGGTCATATTATGACAACAACAACATTAAATCAAGCAAAGGGAAGAACATTTGAAAACAGAAAAGAACATAAATCCTTTTTTGAAAGATATAAAGAAGCTTTTAGAGAAAATCAGGCAAGCATTATCTGTGGAATGTTAGCAATGAATGGTGCAACAAATGTATATCCACTTTATAAATCTCTCTCAAAATAATATGAGAGTGTACAGAATAAAAAAGGAAGAAAAAAGAAGGGAATATCGGAAAATATGAAATTTAAATCAGATATAGCATAAAATATCTATATCTTGTTTGAAAATTTCTTTTCCAATATTCCCTCTTTTTTATTTATCAAGGTCGTCTCTTAAACTTTTGATATCAGATTGCTCCGCACAATATGCTCCCGCATCTACGTTCCACTCTAATTGGCGCTAAACGGGCGTCACTTACATATCATCAAAACTATCTAAGTTTTCCTGTAATTTCTTAAAAAACATACTTGTATGATATCCGTCCGCCGCCGCATGAGAGATTGTGATTGTCACTGGCAAATGATATCTTCCCTCTGATTTTGTATATTTTCCAAATAAAATAATAGGAAACAAAGCAGGCTCTCCCACTGCCTGGGTGGAATATCCGATATAATCTAGCCACGGAGAACAACTGACACAGAAAAAATTCGCTGGCTGGTCTTTCCTCGCCTTGATTCCATGATAATTTCCAAACTCCTCCATAACCCTCTCATAATTTTCATAAAAATCCTTAAATTCTGGCATATACTCTGTCCAAATATCGCTAAATGTCTCGTCATCTTTATGAAATATCGTAAAGCTTGGATGAGATACCTCCCAGACTCCTGCCCCGCCCTCCAAAGGCAACATCATTCTCATAGAATCCATGCTATTGACGGTCTTCGCTGCGGCATAGATAAAACATCCATAGATTCTTATCTCCTTCTCTCTCGCATATCTCAATACATTTGTGACATCTATACGCGCAGTCAAAGAATAGCTACATTGCAAAGTATTTCTATAATACTCAAAATGTTCTCTGCGAGGCCATGTCTCCATATCAATTTTTCTATATTTCGGCAATCCCATTTCTCACTCCTCCCCCTTTTATCTCGTGCCAATGATTCCACGCTCAATATAATCCGCATTTAAAAACCAGTAATTGCGACAACTTCCTTTTAATGCCGTAAATTCAGTCGGAGTTTTTCCCGCCTCTCTCACCTTTTCATACAGATAATTCCTCAAAATCCATGTATGATTATAACTTTGGGGATGTAACTGAAAAAGCTGCTCGATATATTCCTCCGATGTATCAAGGTCTCTTGCAACCTGTTTTATTGTCAATCCTGATTTTTCAAAATTTTCCTTCAATTCTTTTTTCGTATCCCTTTGTTGTCTCACTGTAAGCGACATATTTTGTTTCCTCCTCTCCATTTTTCCTTTTTATAAAGACATATCCTCGATTATGCCATATCTTCTCGCGGCATTTTCCGAAATTCATCAACCAGAAAAATCACAGACAGAATAAATGCCAATAAATCCGTTACCGGCTGTGCATAGGCGACACCCTCGATGCCCAAAAACCTTGGAAATAATAAAAGCAATGGGATAAGGAAAATAATCTGCTTTGAAAACGATAAGATTGCTCCCTTCGCCGCTTTTCCGATAGATGGGAAAAAGGTGGCGGAACATATCTGCACACCGTTTAGAAATACGCAAAACAGGTATGTTCTCATAAACGGTATCGCGAATTCAAAGTAGAGCGGGTCATCTCCTCCGCTTCCAAATAAAGAGAGAATTGGACGAGGAAAGACCTCAAATGCCAGCCATGATAAAACAGATATTATCACAGCAGCTGTCATAAATAGTTTTACGGTTTGACGAACACGGCTATATTTTTGAGCTCCGTAATTATAGCTACAAATAGGCTGAGCCCCGTTAATTAAGCCGATAATTAGAGAGATAAAAATTACATTAATCTTCATAACAATGCCCGCAACTGCGATCGGTGTATCCGCCCCGTAAATGGACTGTTCACCGTATATCCGAAGAATATTATTTAATGTAATCTGAACAATCAGATTGGAAAACTGAAAAATAAAGGAATTAAATCCCAACTTACATATCAATATAATTTCAGAAATATTTGGAATGAAATCCTTAAGAGAAAAATGCACGGATTTAAAACGAGGAAAATATGCTGCCAATATACAGGCTGATAAAATCTGACTAATTACGGTCGCCCACGCAGCACCTGCAATTCCCCAGTGAAACCAGAATATAAAAATCGGGTCAAGAATGGTATTTAGTACTGCGCCAATCACGATGGCCGCCATCGAATACTTTGCACTGCGGTCCGCTCGAACTAACGGGTTTATCCCGGTTGAAAACAGCAAAAACGGAATACCAAAGGAAGTAATGCCTGCGTATTCCATTGCGTACGGTAGAGTATTTCCAGTCGCACCGAACATCTGAAGCAATGGTTTTAAAAAGATGCGAACAAAAATACAGATAATCACCCCACATAAAATAAGTACAGTAGCCGCTGTTCCTGCGATTTTCTTAGCCTTTTCTTCGTTCTTTGCGCCGAGCTCTAAATTAAAACCAGAAGCCGAACCAAGACCTACCATCAATCCAATCGCCATACAGATGGTAGTTAACGGGAAAGCTACGGATGTCGCCGCATTGCCAAGTCTTCCGACACCTTGCCCGATAAATATCTGGTCGACGATATTATATAATGCATTTACTACATTGGCGATAATAGCTGGGACAGCCAGAGAGAATAATAGCGGTCCAAGTGGCTTTGTCCCAAGCGGATTTTCTTCTTTTCTTTCTTCATTTGTCACTTTTTTTCACTCCTCTCTTTGAATTGGGGGGAACTGCCCTTAGGCAGTCCCTCTTATTTTTCCTCCATCACGCTCATATATGCTGGACGGATAATCTTATTCGTACAGATTAATTCTTCTATCCTATGTGCACTCCATCCTACAATTCGAGCTACGGCAAAGATTGCAGTATATAATTCTTGCGGAATTCCAAGCATCTCATATACAAAACCACTGTAAAAGTCGATATTTGGGCTCACTCCTTTAAAAATCTGTCTCTTTTGCGCAATCAGCTGTGGAGCAATCTCTTCGATATTCTGATATAGCTGCATATCTTCCTGGCGGTTTTTCTCTAATGCGAGTTTTTCTACATACTGTTTAAAGACACGCTCTCTCGGGTCGGATAGTGAATAAACCGCATGTCCCATACCATAAATTAATCCCTTCTTGTCAAATGCTTCTTTATCAAGAATCTTTGATAAGTATGCACTGATTTCTTCCTTGTCATTATAATCGTGAATATGTTCTCGGATATCTTCCATCATCTCCATTACCTTAATATTCGCTCCACCATGTTTTGGTCCTTTTAGAGAGGACATCGCCGCTGCAATCGTGGAGTAAGTATCAGAGCCAGAAGATGTGACGACTCTAGTCGTAAATGTAGAGTTATTTCCACCGCCATGCTCCATATGCAAAATCAATGCGGTGTCTAATACTTTGGCCTCAACCTCAGTATAGCTCTTATCTGGTCTTAACAGCATAAGGAGATTTTCCGCCGTTGATAGTTTTGGGTCAGGATGGTGAATAATCATACTTGCCTGCTTTTCATAGTGATTATATGCGTTATACCCGTAAACTGCCAAGATAGGGAATTCACTTATGAGCTGAATACATTGTCTCAATGCATTTGAGACACTCGTATCCTTTGCATTTTCATCGTAGGAGGCGAGGGTTAGAATACTCCTTGTCATGGAATTCATGATATCCTCTGATGGAGCTTTCATAATTACGTCTCTAGTAAAATTAGTTGGCAGGGTTCTACACTCTCCAATCAATTGTGCAAACTCTGCTGCCTCCTCTTCGTTTGGGAGTTCTCCCATGAGTAGGAGATATGCTATTTTTTCAAAACCTAATTCTGATTGACCTAGAGAATCGATCAATTGTTCCACTCGGTATCCGCGGTACCATAGTTTTCCATCGGCTGGAATTTTCTGACCGTTTACAATGGTGGACGAGGTGATTTTGGAGATATTGGTGAGACCTGTTAGTACACCATTTCCATTCTCATCACGCAGTCCTAGGTTTACTCCGTACTCGTCGTATAAGCGTGAGGCAATACTGTCGTTTTTTAGACATATTTCTTGAGTTTTTTGTGTGTAGTTATTCAATTTCTCTATTATCATCCTCTGATTCCTCCATTTCTTCCAATTCACTTCCCATGATGATTTCTAGCTGTTTCATTAAGTTAAGGAGTTGAATTAGATTATCTTTTCCAAACTTACCGATGACTCTTTTATAGTATTCTTTTAAAACGGCTTGTTGTTTCTCTACTAATTCATCACCTTCTTTTGTAATCGTGACGTAAGTTCCTTCGCTTCCATTTCCGTCGTGAGACCATACTACAAGTCCTCTCTCCTTTAAATTTCCGATTAATTTTGAGGTCTGCCGGATTGTAAGCTTCATTTTTTCTGATAAATCTTTTAAATAGGTTTTTCCTTCGTAGATTTCTTCTTTGGTTTTGGATTCCCTTATGATATGTAAGGCGATATAGTCTGGGATGTTTAAGCCTTGATTAATCTGGGTTTTATTGAATAGGTATCTTCGCAGAATTAATTCATCACCTAGTTTTAGAATGTCGATTTCTTTCTTGTTTTCTGCCATGTTTTTACCTCCTTTTTCTTAAACGAATATTCTTTTGAATATTTTGTTGAATGCTTTCCTAAATATTTTCCTAAATACTTTCTTGTAATGATTTAGCTATAATTTTTATTAGCACTCTTGTTAGTTGAGTGCTAATTGTGGTGCAAAAAAATTTGCTTTCTTTAAAGAAAAGCAATTAAAATGATGATTGTAAATTGTTTGACTTTAAATTATTATACATTATATTTTGGGGTTGTCAATAGATTTCATAGATATTTCACAAGATTTCAAGGATAACGAAGTTGGTTTTTGGGAGTTTTCCTTAAGGGGGAGGGGAGATGCGAAATGTGAAAAAGAGACACCGAGAAGAGACGCCAAGAGAGAAGGGCGGTATCTGCCCCGTAAACACGTTCGTTCCCACGATTTTTCGACATACGCTGATTTTTGCCGCCTCCCGCAAACTCGCGCCTTTGGCGCTCAGACAGTGCTCCAGCGGCAAAGCTAAGTATATCGAAAAATCGCTCCACTCTCTATCGTTTTCGGGGCAGATACCGCCCTCCTCTCTCGGCTGTGTATTGGCAACAATACATCCTCCTTTTTTTGTTAATCATATTTTAGTTGCATTCGGAGTTGGTTTCCCCTTAGAAACGTGAACATGGATAGGTTCTCCCTCTTCATTTGACCAAAAATAAACTTTATATCCACTTACAGTAAATAATTTAGGCAATATGAATTCCTCCATCCGCAGCATACTTATATAATAAATGAGCATTATGCCGTAAAAGCTCCTCAAATATTACCATTTCTTCATCTGAATAACCTTCTCTTTCTGTCCATTTATAATCTGGCAATTCACATCTTGCAAAATCAAAACCTTCTTCTGTTGGGCGTTCAAAATTTACAATTACCTTTTGTTTTCCTTCTTCTTCTATGATTTGGGAATGTACAATTTCCGTCTCATCTGCTAATGTCATATACGGATACATCATAATTCGTCACCTCTTTGTTTCGATTACATAATTTATCTATCTGATTTCTTAATTTTATCATATTCTTAAGCACATGTCACGCATATTTCATTCCAAATATCAAAATTCAACTGGCTCATCTTCTACTGGATAATTAGGCTGTGGCTCTGGCTTCGGAGCAACATTTAAAAGTTGCTGTATTGCCATTAGTATTGTATCTTTTAGACTATTTTCCCACATTGTGACAGTAGGACTCAGTTTCTTATAAAGTGATATTACCTGCTGTCTTTGTTCTCCAATATCATTTGTGATAGGGATGAATAATGTGTAAAATTTGATATTTAACTTCTTTCCGATTCTGGCAATATGTAGAAAGATTCCCAACTGCTTGCACTCTTTTGTTCTCACCAAAATTCCAGGTATTTTCTCACTTCCACTTCCAGATAATGCAATTCCCTCTACATTTCTGGCTACTACTTGAGAGCCGTATTCTTCTTGAAATACTGTCATAAGCTTGTTGCAAATCTTTATGTTGTCAGGAAGATTCATCGCTTGGGTGATAAATAAATCTTTATTCTCATCTCGGATAGCGAGTGAGTAGGTGAGTACTTTTTCTTTGAAGGATAGGTTCTCAAAGAAATTATTATATTCGCTATCATTCCATGCTAAAGATGCAGTATCTAAATAAATTTGAGTTTTACTGGATCGAACATCATAATCTGATGGGGCATTTTCTCCGCCATTTGAAAGTGCATGTAAACGCTCCTGTAATTTTGCTGGCATATCCATTTGTCGGGAAAGCATTTCTTGAAGAACCATCTTTTCTTCGTTATATGCTTTCATCCACATCAAACCAGAAGCGAAACTTGTTAAATCATGTGAACTCCATCCTCTATTTTTAAATAATTCTGTTATTCTATTTCTTAATACAGTACCTGCTCCCATTTGTTGAATAGCATACATCTCTGCAAGTAAAATATCCCTACTTTCCCCTTTAGAAATTCTATAGAATATTTCCTTAGTTTTTTCAAAATCGGCTTTTAAATATGGTTTATGTAAAGCATAAAACCATATACTATCGAAAATTTCCTTTAAATCAATTTTCCATATTTTTTCATATTCTCCTTCCTCTAAAATATGTTCTATATATTCTATTTTGGAATCAACATCTTCCTTTCTTAATGATTTTATATATTTTAAATATTCATCCTGAATCTCTCCATAACTATTTGTATTCATCATTAAACTTGGGAACATTCCACTCATTTTAGCTCCAAACAGGTTAAACTTCTCAGCAATATCCTCATATTTTTTTATTTCACTTTCTGAAAATCTTTCTTCCACAGGCAAGTTATTATTATACTTCCTCATATTCTCGATATGAGACGTTAAGTACATATATATCGTTTCCCTAGTTTCATATTCATGTTTACTATAATACTTTCTAATATCATTTTCAAAACTTACTATTTCTTTTTGATATTTTTCTTTCCACTCTCTAATTTTCCCTTGTCTTCTTTCTTCTTGCCTTCTCTTTTCTTCTTTTTCCATTATAATGTTGTCCTTTATCTCCATTATTCCTAGAATTATAACACCAATTACTATAAGCCAAATTATCACACCAAACATTACTCATTTCCTCCTAGTTTTAAATCTATTTCTCTTGCCCATTCGTATAAACCTTGTATATAAACTTTTGTCTCTTCAAAGATGTCATACACATTTTTCATGTTTTTATAGCTGCCTCCATCGCCTTTCTCACACCATAGATGATATAATCTCTCGCATTTTCTTTTTAATTTTTCACATTGATTTAGAAGTAATATGCTCTCGCTTTTAAGAGATATCATGGCGATGGAATCCTCATAGTCGAGAGATTTAAACTTTTCTTGCATTTCTAAAATCTTATTATATACTGGAAATACATACTTTTCTTGCCAGCTATATAATGCTCTCATGACTGAATTATGTATGACTGTTCTACCTGCGATATTGGAATATAATTCCGAATCGTTTGCGAAATTATAATCTATATCTGGTTTTTTCCACTCTTCCACTTGAATCTCATAAGGTTTTTGCGTCTGTTCATAATAAATTAATGCCCTACCTTTTGAAAATGTTGCCACCTGTTCTAATTGCAGAGGAGAGGCAGAAATCGCTGTTCCAATCTGCTCTCTATCGTCTTGTGCGGTTAATCGGTGTACTAATTTAAGACCCGTATTTTTGGTTACTTCGCTTGCAAGTGCTGTAGGCAATTGGTCTGCAATGACAATTGCTTCTCGCAATGCTCGAACTTCTGCAAGCATTTTTACGATATATGCCGTGGCTGAAATTTTGGGGTCTACGGAATCTGAGCTTGATTGCTGCGTGGAAGGGGCAATAATATTATGTGCCTCTTCTATGAAGATTGCATGTCTTACGGGGACTTGTTTTTTCGTATTTGGGTCGACTCCGCCTTGAGGGTCTACTCGCAAGGTTTCTAATATATAGTGGCAAACTAATAATACAAAGAAGTTTTTTGCCTGTTCGCCCAAGACTTCTAACTCGACAATGGCGGATGAGTGAAGCCATTGCTCTGGTTTTAATGTGGATATGCTTGTGTCAAATAATTCCCCTGCATCTCTTTCCATTAGCCCTCCAAGTCTTACCTGCAAGAATGCTCTCACATTTCCTTTTAATTCGGAATCATAGCTTAATGTATTAATCTCGCTCTCTAAATTATCATAAATATTTTGAATATTGGGATATGGTAAATTTACTTCTCCATTGATGTCTTCGATATCCCAACCCAAATCTATGTATGATTTTTGTATGGAACTGCTTAAAAATCTAAAGGTCGGTCCCTCTAATACAAAGGAACCCTCAAATACCTCCAAGAGTGCATTGATATGTTCGCTAAGCCTTACTCCAGTCGGGAACTCAAAAGGATTCATTCTCAGAGGAAAATGACTTTGTAAATGTGGGGAAAATAAGTGAACATCTCTCATCCTTTCATTTCCCAATATCGCCCTGTATTCTTTTTTGGCTGGCTCAAGTACTAAAAATGGAATATCTTTCTTTTTAAGCTCTGTAACTAAATGAAGCATTGTATTTGTTTTTCCTGAGCCTGGCGTTCCTGTAAAAAAGGCATGTCTTGGCAAATCTTCCGCTGGAAATCGAACGGGAAAGCCGTTCGTATCTTTTCCTAAGAAGATTCCATTTTGAAATGATACGGGAGCTGTCTCTTTTGGCAATTCTATATTCTCCCCGTCGAATAATACTGGAAATCGAAAAAAGGGTTCTACTTCCTCAATAATATAAGTGGTAGACCAGCTTTGCAAAACTGCTTTCTTTGGGTAGAAACAATAGCTATAAGCTTCTTCCCTCATTCTGCTAATAACAGAATAATAGCCATTGGAATCTGGTTTAATGGGAGCCAATGAAAAATCTCCCTCACTCAACGCCTCTGAGCCCGCCGCATTTAATATTACTTTGGATAAGAATATATTATCTGCGAAGCCATATATATTCACTCTAAAATGAGGAGAAATCTCTACATTTGACATCCATTCCTCATATTCTTTGCATATACTTTGAGCATAGCTATCATGATTACCGCCAGAGTCTTCTTTAATTAATTTGATATCATTATCGCCTTGCAAATCTTTTAATATGGGAGTAAATCTTTCTCTTACCTCTTGCACCATGGAAGAAGGATATAAATCTATTCTATATGCACATGGATGATATGGTTGATACGATAATCCGATACTTTCCATTATCCGAAATAAATCATATAATCTGGCATCTTCTTTCATCTCCCATTTTGGAACATAATGTACTGATTTCGTACTGGAAGTCAGTGGATTATAGATTTCTGCAACTCTCTCATTTTTTACTAAGGTCGCTCCAGCCTTGAAATATACTTCTGGCAATTTAGACTCTGAAAATTCATAGAAATCACTTAATGGAGAATTTTTTAATAATGGTTTGACGTTCTCCAATGCTTCGCCGTCTCCTTGAATGATAAAATATAATTTTAATCTACTCCCGATTTCTTCTTTGGGCAAAAATAAATATAATAAATGAAAACTCGTCCCGCTTTCTGTACAAATGCCATGCCATTGCCTTAAGAAACTACTATGTCTGCTTAAAACTCCATCTGTCCCTGTATCGGATAATGACTGATATTTATTGAGACTCAAATCTGGTATCTGTTTTATCTGAAAAACAAATAGGCTCATTTATCCTCTCCTCACTCTCTTATTTTTTGTTTTCCTGGTCTTATCTAATAAATATCGTCTATTTACTTAATTTTTGCGCTCTCATATTTCTTTGTTGTTCCTGTAATCGTTGCATTTTTAACTCCAATTCTCTCGTGGCTTCTTCTTTCATCTGCTCAAATTTTTCTCTCTTCTCTGCCGCCGCATCCGCAGCAGCAGAGCCATCCATAGACCCAGCTTTCAACTTTATACTCCTTAAGGAATCTTCCTGCTCTTTTAGCTCATCTGCCGCCTCTTGCATTTCTTCCATTACTTCTTTTGATTCTTCTTCTAATTCTTCTACTTTTTCTGTAACTTGCTCTTCATATTCTTTCTTTAAGTTTTCAAGAGCTTCTCGAAGCTTTTCCAACTGTGCTCTTTTCTCTTCAGGTGCGAGATTGGAAGCTGCTATAGCATCTATTTGCTCCTCCAAAGTAATTTTATCCGTTTCAAATTTTTCTCCTAATTCATGTTTTTCCTGAATCTCAAACTGAATATCATTACTCTCATTTTTCAATATCGTTCCGTCAAAGCTCCTATTTCTCCCTCTTTGTCTTCCATGCCCCATAAAAATTCTCCTTCCATTTTTCTTAAAACCTGTACTTTTTGACAACTGGAAAATGGAAGGTTTTTTCGTCTATTTTTTTCGTTTTTTTCTAGTTTGAGTAAAGTTTTGTTGAATTTTATTACAAATCATATAGACTTTTTTATTTTAGTATGCTAGAATTTATATGTTAATGATGTTGGGGTCAAAAGACCTTTTGCCCCTGGTATCATGTTAATATTTGTGTCAAAAAGTACAGGTTTTGACACATCTATATTTATGATATTTCTTTCATTTTGCGAACGCATCGATAAAACGTAGATTTACTCATCTTACAATATTTTAATACTTCGTCCAATGTAAGTTCCTTTCTCTCCCATGACTCCACTATTTTGGGAAAATCATCTGGCAGTTGAATTTTAGGTCGACCAAATCGAACTCCTCTTTTTTTGGCTTGAATAATTCCCTGTTTTTGACGATTTCTTATATTTTCACACTCTGACTGTGCGACAAATGATAAAATCTGTAATACCAAATCTGCGATAAAAGTTCCCATTAAATCTTTTCCATTTCTTGTATCCAATAAGGGCATATCCAAGACGCAAATATCGACATTCATCTCCTTTGTCAAAATCTTCCACTGGTTTTGTATCTCCTCATAATTACGTCCCAATCGGTCAATGCTGAGAATATAGAGCAAATCTCCCTTTTTTAAAGTAGATAATAATTTCTGATACTGCGGTCTATTAAAATTTTTTCCTGACTGCTTATCTAGATAGATATTTTCTTTTGCAACTCCTATTTCTTCCAGCACAACCATCTGTCTCTCCTCATTTTGGTCGGCAGTGGAAACACGTACATATCCATAAATATTTTTCTTTTTCATAGTTTCTTCTCCTTTCTCACGCAAAAAAAGTAGTAAAATATTCCATTTACTACTTTAACTGATAATTTCATATATACAAATATTTACAAATATGATATACTATAATTCCATAAAGAAAGTATCACTATATGCATTGATTTTCTCAAAAAATAAGGATACACTTGATATTGTCATAGAAACCAAAAAATATAATAAAAATTAAAAAAAACAAAAAGAAATGAATAGCTTATGTCAAATCGTCACTACCACAAGTAATATAAGAAAGGATGTGATATCATGTCGCTACCACAAAATAAACTCTACACTATTGAAGATATTTACTTACTACCTGATGAGCAGAGAGCAGAATTGATAGATGGGAAAATCTATTATATGGCTCCACCAAGCAGAATACACCAAAAACTAGTGAGCAAATTAAACCAGGTTATTGCCAATTATATTGACCACAACAAAGGAGATTGCGAAGTCTATCCATCTCCTTTTGCTGTATATTTAGATGAAAATTCTAACACTTACGTGGAACCTGATATATCTGTTATTTGTGACAAAAACAAACTTGATGATAGAGGATGTAAAGGAGCTCCCGACTGGATTATTGAAATTGTCTCACCTAGTAGTAGAAGAATGGATTATTATACAAAGCTCTTTAAATATCGTATGACAGGAGTTCGTGAATATTGGATTGTAGACCCTGATAAAGATAGAATCACTGTCTACAACTTCGATACAGAAGATACGAGCGATTATACCTTCTCTGATATGGTCAAAGTAGGAATATATGCGGATTTATATATCGATTTTTCACAACTTAAACTTTAAATAGGCAAAAATTAGAGGGTGTTTTTCTTACACCCTCTAATTTCAAATGCTTAAAAATCATTTTTTCATATTAGGTATAAACTTGACAACTGCAATCAATGTGTTTCTGCGTCAGTCCCTCCGCGTCGGCGGCTTTCCTTTTGAAGTCAGATTGGAACAACCCAACAAGGAAACAATTGCCGCCATGCTGGAAGCAGAACGTATTGCGCATGATTCCAGCGTAAAACACTACTCCGATGTAGAAGAAGCACTTCGGGAGTTAAAACGATAAAACGTGATATTGTTTGGACGACACAGTTACTATCCTTACATTTTCAGATGTTCTCCAGCACTTAAATCTGAAAAATTTATAACTGGCAGAGGATTTTCCTCATGCTCTCCAATCATTTTTTCCATCCATACCATATGATACCATCTACCAAATTTATACCCGCATTGATGAAATTCACCAACCATATGATATCCTAATCGCTCATGAAATTTTACGCTATCCCTCGTCAAGTATTTATCTTCTACTTCGGGATATGCGATACATGCATTTAAATTCAAAATATTTTGAGCTTTTGAAATATTCTCCAACGCTTCATAGAGCATTCTTCCAATCCCTCTTCCTCTCTCATCCCTCTTTACATATATCGTCGTCTCCACTGCCCAATCATAGGCTTTTCTTCCTTTAAATACTCCACTATAAGCATATCCAAGTATCCTCTCATCATTACTCTTGGCAACAATATAAGGATATTTTTTCAGTGTATTTTTCATCCTGTCTTGAAATTCTTCCAAACTTGGCACATCATACTCAAAAGTAATTGCTGTACCCGTAACATATGGTGCATAAATCTCTAAGATTTCTTTTGCATCTTCTATCGTTGCAACTTGAATATGTACATTATCTTTTTCTCTGTTCATTTATTTTCGTCTCCTTATATAATTACAATAATAGATGTATTCTCAATAATTATACCATATCTCATACGCCAGATATTCATAAGCAAATTCATACCCCAATTTTTCTGCCAAAGATAATGACCATCTATTTTGTGCATCCCAGCTTGGATACCATCCTCGCTTTAGACATTCTAGTATAAGCTTCGCACCACTGATATACGCAAGACCCTTTCTTCGATATTCCTCTTTCGTGTCAATCTCTATTTCTATTCCACCATGATACCCAGAATACGAAGAAGCCCCCGATATTGGTTCATTCTTTTCTAACATAATAGCTCCGAGCCCATATTTTCTATAGATTTCATAATCAGGATACTGTGATACCCAGTCTCTACACCACTCAATCTCTTTGCATCGCATAAACAGTTGTTCGTCCATCAGTTGTAGCGTATATTTTTCTGGCAACCCCTCTACCACTTTACTTAAATACTCTATGTCAAAGGCTGTTTCTTTTTTTGTAGCATATCGAATCACTCGCTTTGCATTTTTTCCATGGCAGTTTTCAATCATTTTAGCCCACTTCTCATCCTGCGGAACAAAAATCATAAAATTCTTTTTGCTAAAATTCGGTGTATATAAAACAAGTTCTTTCTTCGGTTTTCCTGCAAAGAAACAGAAATCTCCCAATATAGCCATTGCAGAGTTTGGTGTCTCAATGGAATCCGCATACACTTTTCCCATCACTCCTTGTAGACAAGAATATATTAGCGTCTCTTCCCAACCTTGGAATAATTGAGCTACTGTTTCTAGTTTTGTCACTCTATAAATCATCTTTGAACCTCCACACACTCTAACAACAAAACTACATCAATTATCAGTAAATTTATCGATATTTTCAAAGTTACATGATATACTATAACAAAAAAGGAGTTGATAAGCATGAATTCTGTATTAAATGCCATTACCAGCACAATCCCCATTTCTCTTTTCAACCGAGGACTTGCTGGCAAAATTTTCGAAGAAGTCAAACAATGCGGCGCAAAAGTTGTTATGAAAAATAATACCGCCGAATGTGTATTACTTTCTCCTAACGAATATATTCGATTAATGAATGAAGTTAATGACGCTCGCCTATTAGCTATTGCTACTGAACGTATGTCTCATTATGACTCTTCCACCATTATCTCTGACGACAAAATAAATCGGCGTCTTGGTATCACAGAAAAAGACCTTGCTGATTATGATGAGGTAGAACTAGACTCACAATTATGATTGAATCATACAGCTAAAAATCGAAATGTTGCCCTTATAAAAAAATTTTATAGTGTTTAGCCAATACACAGCGAAGAGAGTTCGGCAATATGTCCTCCAAAAACGATAGAGAGTGGAGCGGTTTTTCGATATACTTAGCTTTGTCGCTG
>JAUUSJ010000085.1 GCA_030841965.1 Blautia sp. | reverse complement strand
TTCAGTTATCAATTTTCAGTTAGAATCTCATTTATTGAGATTCCGAGAAGTTATAATAATGACATATTCAATATAGAGCTATTGAATTAATAAATTTCTATAAATCAAATAAAAAAAGAAAAAACTTCTCTATCATCAAACATTATCTATAAATAAAAATAAATATTTTTTTAATAATATTTTAACCATAAAAATAATCCAATCTTTGTTATTTTTCTATTTGCAATATTAAAATGAAGGAGAGAATAAAATATGAAAATACTTATTATTCTCTCCCCACACATCATTTACTTAATCGCTGAAATAATAGAATTATGAACAAATATACAATCTTTTTTACATTCATATTTTTCACTGCTACTACCGCAGTTTCCATATCCTTCAATTTCTTCATCAAAAGTTTCTACTAATGTGCCTTCTTTTACTTCATTCTTAAGCTCCTCCATATTTTCACCTCCATTCTATCACAAATTTTAATTTTATATTTCTCTAGCAATATATTACTAGAAAATATACCCAACCAAATAATCTCTTCAAAGACTCCTATTATATATATATTGATTTTTTCTTTACTCTGTATATTTTAAAATAATTCTTTTTAATAAGATTATAAAACATCCTATTTTTCAAGCATAAATCAACTGATGAATCGGGTTTATTTATTTTATTAAATATACACCCTTTTTCCATACAGTATGGTTCCATTTCACAAGTTTGACATTTCAGGGAATAGCCCTCTGAATTTTGATTATTTTTCTTAATAAACTTCATAAACTCAGTTTCTGTTTCCCCTTCATTCACATTACCCAAACAATATTGTTCTCCGAACATCATAGGACATAAATAGTATTTTCCATCAAAAGATATGTAAAATGAAATAATACCTGCTCCACAACAATATGTTCTAAAAATATTATTAACACCCCTTAAAGTATCTTCTAAAATTCCCCATACAAACTCCTTTCCCTTTTCCGCACATTCAATATAGTAGTTTAATATATCGTCAAATATATATTTTATTTCATTCACTTCTTCTTCTGTCCATCTTTCATTACTATTAAACCCTGTATCTATAAACCTGAATCCCAATTTTTCTATGAAAAATTTAACCGTCTCATTATAATACTTATAATTATTTTTTGTTAATACATTCGAAACTTGAACAAGTCTATTTGTATTTTTTTCATATTGTTGTAAATAATGTAAATTTTTTTTAACTAAACAATAACTTCCTTGTCCTTCTATGTCTTTCCTATTAAGGTTGTTCACATATTCATCACCATCTAAACTAACCTTTAAATAAAAATTATATTTTAGAAGAAACGAATAAATCTTTTCATCAAAAATAGTACCATTACTTGTAATTGTGTATTGAAATTCTATCATTGTTTCTACTTTTCTTTTTTCACAATATTCAACTATTTTTTTCATCATTTTAATGGAGATGAGCGGTTCTCCACCTAAAAAATTTATATTAATTACTCGTTTCTTATGATTCATTTTTATGATTTTCTGAATTGCAAATTCAACACTATTTTTAGCCGTTTCAAACGTCATCTGTTCACCATTTTTTTCTGTAATATAGCAATAACTACAACGCAAATTACAAATTCGATTAATTTCCAAAGTAATTGTTATCATAAGTCCCAGTGTAATAAATCAATATATTACACATCCTCCTTTTCTATAATTCATAAATTTTATCAAAATAATTCCATTCAGAACTGTCATGTGTAATCATTATAATTATTTTATCTTTTTTCAATTCCATAAGTAATTCAAAAAAGACATCTCTTCTTTTCTTATCGAGCATTGCTGTTGCCTCATCAAAGATTACAACATCCTTATCTGCTAACAATACACGTAAAATATCAATTCTTTTTTGTTGTCCACCCGATATGTTACTTGCATTTTTCTTTAAAATATATTCAAATCCCTTTGGCATCTGTTCTATATCTTGATATACATCAATCTTTTCAGCAAATTTATCAATATCTTTTTGTTCATAATTTCCAAATAAGTTTTCTCTAATAGTTCCTTCAAAAAATAAACTATTTTGAGGTACATACCCTATATGATTCCTAATATCTCTCAATTTAAAATTTCTGCAGTCTTCATTATTTATATAAATCGTTCCCAAACTAGCACTATATAACCGCATTAATAAATTTACTAATGTTGTTTTACCGCAACCACTTTCTCCTTTTAATCCTATGATTTCTCCTTTCTTCATATAAATATTCTCAATATCTAATTTAAATCCATCTTTTTTATATTGAAAAAAAATATGTTTAATAAATATATCTGTTATTTCAGATATATCCTTTCCTGAATTTATATCTTCACTTGGTATATCTAATTCTTTTTCAAATCTCTCAATTGAAGTATTTGCTTCTTGTAAGCTATTATTAAATTGTCCAAAGTAAAAAAAAGGTGAAACAAGAAGGCTCACATATTCTGTCAATGCAACCACATTTCCAACCGTTCCTCTTCCAGTTTTAATATAATATCCCCCTACTATCCAACTAAAAATAACTAATACATTCACACTAAGTTTTGTTACATTAAAATTAAAAGAATAAATTACATTTGTTTTTATATTCTGTCTATATTCCTTTTTATATATACTACAAAATCTTTCATCAATCCAGTTGTATAAATTATATATTTTTACTAGTAAATTATTTGAATAATTCTCGGTAAAATACCCCAAGGATTTTTCTTGATATTCACACAACTTCTTTATTTCACTTTGTAATTTAAAACCTATTTTTTTATTCAATATATAGTATAATGCCAAAAAAAGTATCATACAAATTAACAAAATACAACTAATTCTTACAATCATAAAAATAGCTAAAAAAAGAATCACTATTTGTTCAAACAATCCAAAAACATCTCTACTGAAATGTTCTGCAATCACTCCTGTATCATTACTATACCTACTTATAACTTTCTCATTTCCTTGTTTTAAAAATTCTAAATATCTTTTATTTAAAACACAATTATTCAAATTTCTTCTTAATTCATACTTAATATTTGCTCCTATTTTAGCTTGAAAAAAATCTTTTAATATATCGAAACCACATTGAACAAGATATAATATAATCATTATCAAAATTAAATTATTAAAATTAGAAAAATTATTTTTAATAAATACATCATTGATAATACTCTGATGTATCATAGGTAGTATAGCTGCAATTAAGCTTTCCAAGCAAATAATTCCAATCTGGATTATTATATTTTTTTTCTGTTTAATAAGTGCATTTTTCATATATTTCAAATAAAATTTATTCATATCTATCACCATTTTCTAGACACTCCAATAAATATGCTTTTTTACTTTGAATATACTGTTTAAAATCACAAGTATTATCTACACAAAACATTTCAAAAAATAAATACGTTTTTCTTATCTTGCACACATATTTGCTATATAATCTCCTATCTCCTCTTTCATCACTTTCATGTGCTCCACAATATCCATTGCAAAAATATTTATAAAAGCAACTTTTGCATTTCTCTTTATATTCAATGTGAAAATATTTTTTATTCTTATCTCGTATATTGCTAAAATCTAATAATTTTTTTACATCTTCATAAGAATCTGTTTTCATATTTCCTAATCTAAACTTATTATTTTTAATATTAATACATGGATAAATAAAACCATCTGGTTGTATAGCTAAAATTGCAGAATAAGCGCCACAAACTTTACTTGGTAATAAAAATCCTTTTTCTGTTTCAGTCAATTTATAATCCCATAGCTTATTTTTTAAAATAAATTCCAAAACTTCCAATTCTACTTTTAAAGTATTTTTATACGCATTTTCTACATCAAATTTATTAAGAATCTTTATCCCCTTTCCTAAAGGTTCCGCTATTCTATAAGAAAAATATGTATTGTATTGCTCAACTAACTTAAGAGCTTCATTAAAATATTTCATATTATTTTCTGTAACAACATAGGATAATGATAACGGTATATTTTGCTCTTTTATTAACTTTAAAATTTTTTTCATTTGTTCTTTTAAAGACAAATTTAGAACAATATTCTCTATACTAATTTCTATTGCACCTATATACTTTTTTAATTCTGAAATTTTATGCTCATCTAAAAGAAGTCCATTTGTTTGTAACGTAATTTTTTCTTTTGAAATATATGTTGTCAATGATTCCAAAATTTTTAGTAATTGCAGATTTTCAAAAGGTTCACCTCCAGTAATTACTACTTTATTTATCTGTTCATCTAATAGAGCTGGCAATTTTTGTTTTATAGTTTGGATATTAATTTCTTTATTCGTGTCAACACTACTATTTGAATTCATAGCACAAAAATCACAACATAAATTGCATTTTTGTGTTACCGCAAAATAAATTGTATCAACCCAATTATTGTTTTTAGAATAATTTACAAAATATTTTTTATTTAGAAAAGACCAAAATTCTTCTTTATTTTTATATTTTTCAAAAAAACTAGTTTTCATTCTAGTCCATATCCCAGATTCAACATCCAAAATTATGGTTTTCCCATTTTTAGAATAAACTTTTAACATTTTTTTCCTCACTCTGTATCTTCATCATCCACTCTGTTAATGGATATCTTTTTCGGATAGCTATATTATAAAATTGCAAGAATCTATCTTCTTTCTTATAATACATTTCACTAAAAACTATATCATTATGCTTATATAATATTTTTTCTAAAGTGCATAAATTACTGTGTGGAACATTAAACTTTCCTGTTAAAATATAATTTTTAAATCCACACCGACTTCCTATACATGCAAATTTTATTTCACATAGCATACATTTATTATTACTTATTATATGTTTTTTGATATTTTTAAAGCAAATTTTTTCATCAAATATTGTATCCAATGTACCCATTTTCCATATTTCTTTATTACAAACATAATTGCAAGGATAAAATTCTCCTTTACTATTTATAACAAAATGATTTTTTGTTCCTGCATTGCAAAAAAGATTAGGTCTTTTCACAATAAAAAAAGTAATTTTCCCATCAAAAAAATTTAAATATTCTATATCTTTTAAATTAGTTAAATACCACAAATCCACTTTCTGCAGTTCATGTTCTAAAATTTGCAAATAAGTTATATTCCAATCTTCAAACTCATTAAACGCTATGTCAAATTTTCTGACCCCCATATTAAAAAAATACAAAATATTATCATACATATAATAAACGTTATTGCATGTAACTGTCATACGAACTATAAAAGGAATTTTCAATTTTACTAAATATTGTAAGTTGTCAATGGTTTTTTCATATAAATCCATCTTACCACTTTTTGAAAGTCTATTTAGATTATGTGTTTTTTTTGTTCCATCCACACTTAATGATATTACAAAATTCTTTTCACGCATAAATTCAATATCTTCTTTCTCAAGACAAGTTCCATTAGTCGTAATAGAATATTCAAATGGTATATCATATTTTTCCTCTATATATTGTACGGCATAATACATCATATTTTTATTTAGCATAGGCTCTCCACCAAAAAAAGTTAAATCAATTTTATCATCTTCGTTTACTTTTATTATAAAATCAATAGCTTTTTTTATATTCTCCTTTGAAATTCTTCCATACATTTTCTCTTGTCCCTCATAGCAATATCTACATTTCATATTGCAATCATCAGCTAAATATAGCATACAGTCCATCCTTATCTCCTTTTCTAATTCTAAACATAAATTGTTTTAATACTAATACAATATTTCTCAGCAATTTCATATCTCTCTATTGTATTAAATATTGGTACAATACAATAGACTAAATCTATTTTCATGTGTATAAGCCATTGAACAATTTCTTTTTTTATTTGTTGTAAACAAGGTAAATTAATACTCCCTAAAACTATAATTTCATCGCCTAAATTTTTCTTTTCTTTCATTATTGACCAATTAATTTTTTTTACCTTTCCAATATATTTTTCCACTTCAATATCAAACAAATTCTTTTCAAAATATATCAAAAGAATTTTTCTATTAAATTCTTTTTCATTAAATGGATTAACAAAGATTTGTGATTTTATTTCACTAGTTTTAAAAAAATCTAAAGCCTTTTGTTTGTTTTTAATAAAAAAAGCACAAAATACTCCTGTTACATATCCACTTAAATAACTATTTCCCGTATTTATTTTATATTCTCTATTTCCTTTAGAAAAAACACTTGACGAGCAAAAATAAATATCTTTTTTATTTTCATTAAAGGTAATATACTCTCCATTTTTTATATTAGATGAAACTCCAATAACAAAATCAAACACTGCTGGATAACTTATATTTTTTTCATTGCTCATTGCTGAAATAATTGTAATCCCCCTTTCTACTGCTTTTTGACATACTCTCTTCAATTTCTCAATATATTTCATATTTTCTGTTACTATCCCTAAACTTATGTTTATAAAAGAAACTTTCTTTTGAATACAAAAATCTATAGCTCTTAATAAATCAATAGCCTTTCCTTTATTATTCTCCTTCAATACTTGTATAGAAATAATTTCCACATCTTGACATTCATACAAAATATTATTTAATACATCTGTTCCATGTAAAGAAGATGAATTTTTTTCCATTTTACTCACAATATTATTATTACAAATATAATAATTTGATATTTGGCTATCATCTACTAGAATCATATTATTAAAAATTGCAGAATCTATTATTGCAATTCTACATACCATATCATATACTCCCTTTTTAATTATGTGTAACCATAAATAAGTAAATGTTCAATATTATAGAGCACTATCCAAAATAAAAAAAACAAAAACTATATAACATTAACAACCGTTAATACAGATATATCTTATTTAACAAACTATCCTTATAGCAACATTTATGCATCATGATAAATTTCATCTATTTTTTCAGCTCCATTTTTATCATTTGGTAAGGTATAATTATCTTTTATCAGACTAACCGGTGTCTCAAAATCATACATTCCCAATATAAGAGATTTTCCAATGCCACATCTTCCAACTTTACATAACATGTTAATAGTCATTTTCTTCAAATCAATCATTTTAACCCTCCTCCGTTACTTGATGTTATTATTTTATCATACATATATATATTACATATTATTTTTTCCTAAAAGAACTTTTTTGAATAGTTAACGTATTTTTACTATTACTAATATAACGTTTAAGAGTTCTAAAATTTCTTAAACGTATAAAAACATATAGAACTTAAACATTTTTATAAAAAAAACGCTCTATCAGGTATATCAATTACCATGTGAGCGTCTTTTTCAAATTATATCTATTTATATTTGCTATTATATTTGCTTTTTTACCTGCCCAAGCAATCGGTGTGAAATAGGACACGATGCTTTGTTCTTCATAATAATAAGTTTGTCAGTATAAAGAATCTCTTCAATATTTTTCTTATTTACTAGATAAGAACGGTGGCAACGAATAAAATCTGTACCAACTTCTTCCTCAATGTCTTTCATTTTTCCAAAAAATTCTATTTTTTTATTTGTAGTATGTACTATTAATTTATGTTCATTGACAGATGTTTCAAAATACATAATATCCTTATACGCCAATGTAATTTTTCTTCCCCCTCGTTTTATAGTAATCGTTTTTTCAGTTCCTTTTGAAATTTTCATATATTTTCTATTTACATTTTCCATACAATCACATATTCTATGCTGTAATTGTTCTGGCGTATCTTTTAAAATGAAATCTAATGCTTCCACTTTATATTGAAATGTCATAAAAGACATTTCCGAATGAGAGGTTATAAATACTATAAATCCTCTTGGGTCATATTCCCGTATTTCTTTAGCAAGTATTAAACCATTTTTACTTGATTGTAAGTTTATATCAAGAAAATAAAGTCCTGTATTTTTAGATTTCTTCAATTCTTCTATAATCATTTCTGGATTATCAGTACTTATCTTTAATGTCATATCATATTCATGAATCATTATAGCAGATTTAACAAAATTGGCTATTAGATTTCTCTGTTCCTTAATATCTTCACATATGTATATATCAATCATTTTCTCTCTCCTTTACGTTCACGACATATATTTGCACGGTTAAGAAATTTTTTCTTACTTGCCAAATTATATGTTATACTAAATAAAAAATATAGGAAGGTACGGCAATAAATATATGGAAATTTTATTAAAAAATATCGTAGAAAAAACAATAGATATCCTTGACCCAAATAAACAATGCACAGAATTAGAACAACTACAAACATATTTCGGACTTCAAACTCTAATATACAACTTCTTTGTCACTACACTAATTTTAGTGCTTTCATATATAACCAAAAACTTCATCGAATCCTTATTATTATTTTCTATTTTCGGCATATTAAGAATCATCGCTGGAGGATATCATTTTAATAGCATCACAAAATGTATTGTAGTCACTACTCTGATGATGGTTGGTGGAGGCAAATGTGTACAAATTATACATATACCACTTCCTTTATGCATCATAATATGTATATTTGTAAACATATTATTTTTTTCTTATATCCCAAAAGGCACAGTCAAAAATCCTTATACCATGAGATATAGCCTTACCCAACAAAAACGCTTAAGATTTCTCTCCATAACTTTAACTACCATTGCACTTTTATCAGACTCCATACTCCGTACGGCTATCATTTTATCCATGTTAACCGTTTTACTATTGCTTTTGCCTACTCGATACTATAAATTTCCAACAATTGAGTAAAATAACCCTCCCCATATTCCGTATCCATAATAATATTATCATAGTCATTTATTATAGTTTTTACATTATATAACCCTGTTCCCCTTCGCTCACCTTTAGAACTTATACCTATACTACCAAGTTTGCTATAGTCAATATCATGCTTAATATATGTATTTTCCACAATAAAAGTAACAGCTTCCTCCATCTTTACAATACTAAAACTAATACTAGGTTGCTTGCATTCTTGGCATGCTTCTATTGCATTATCCAGCAAAATACCTATAATTCTTACTATATCAACGCTTTTTACACTAATCTCTTCAATCTTTTCTGTGATTTCAAGCTTTACTTCTATATTCAGTTCTAACGCATAGTTTATTTTAACAAAAATTAAACTTTTTAATTCCACAATATCAAGATTATGTAATCTTGATATCGCATCCTTAGCTCTATTCAACTGATTGCTAATCGGAAAAATTTGCTCCTCGTAGTATCCTTTCAATCCTTCCATATCATTTGCTTCGATATAACCTGACATGCTTACCATAATATTTGCAAAATCATGTTTAAAAACTCGAAGATTTTGATATAATTCCTCAATCTGTGCCATATATTCTTGCAAATTATCATATGAATCTTGCTTCAACTTAATCTTTACATTCATATCATATTCCTTTATAATTGTTATTATCATAAAAAAAGTCAAAATAAAATATGCTATATACAATAAAACACTACTAAAAAGGATTGTTGATGATGAGCCAGCCTGTTCAACTACCGATATATGCATAGCAAAAATAATCATACATAATGTCAAATCAGTTCCAATAATTACCAAAATCTTAGGAGATAACATCAACGTCTCTTTTTTCTTCCATTTCGTCATCTTTTTCGACATAAATCTACATATTATAAAAAAAATAGGATAGTTCACAAATATATAAAGCAGCCAATGTTTACTCATATTCAACCCAATAATACTCCAAATAAAATGAGTCAAATTATCTATAATAACTGATAGCATATACGAAAAAATAACTAAAAAAATATTAACTAACCATTCCTCCTGTTTTATCCATCCTAAATATAAAATCAATATAATAAACATTGGTATAACAAATAAACTACCTATCAAATTTCCAACAAATATCATATTTACAGCAATTACCACTGTAATAACTATATTCTGAACCACATTCAACCGAAAAGTCAAACAACTATTAAACAACAATAAATAAGTTATAATACTGATTATTACAAGCTGTATCTCTACATTCCACATATCTCTTCCCTTACTTCTATCACATTCCGTATATTACATTAGTATTTTCCTACCTTCTTATTCTATCAAAAAACTCTCTACCCCGCAACACTTGTCAAAATACTATTATATATAAAAACAGACAAAAAAATCAAACAATCACCGCCTCTTACCCCTCTCTAATCTAATAATTCTATCAATCTATCGATTCTCGCCAATACACAGCCGAAAGAGCAAGGAGATATATGCGCCGAAAACGATAGAGAGTGGAGCGATTTTTCGATATACTTAGCTTTGCCGCTGGAGCACTGTCTGAGCAGCGTAGCTGCGAGTTTGCGGGAGGCGGCAAAAATCAGCGTATGTCGAAAAATCGTGGGAACGAACGTGTTTTCGGCACATATATCTCCTTGCTCTTTCGGCGTCTCTCCCCATCCCCATACCCCCAATAACCTCGAAAGGAGCCCCAATATGCTACACTTATTACACTCATTATCCTCCCCCCTCATAACCACCCTATTTCCAAAACGCTGTCCCATCTGTCTTCGCATCCTCCCCGCTTTCCAGAATATCTCCATCTGCCCCACCTGCCGAGACAAGCTAACCTTTATCCGCCACCCTTTTTGCTACCGCTGCGGAAAACCACTCTTGGAATTTGAGGACGAATACTGCTACGACTGTCAAGCCCATCCCAAATCTTTTACCCGCGGTTTCGCCGTCATGCTATACGATAAAAATATGAAATTCTCCATGAGCCAATTCAAATACCATAATAAACGCGAATTTTCCACCTTCTATATCCAAGAAGCCCTCCGCCTATATCTCGATACCTTCTCCACCCTCCCAATTCAGGCAATCCTCCCCGTCCCTATCCACGAAAAAAAGAAAAAGGAGCGCGGCTATAATCAAGCCGAGCTCCTTGCGAAAACTCTCAGTCATTATCTATCTATTCCTACCTATTCCTCCATCCTAATTCGCTCCATCTACACCACCCCTCAAAAAGAACTCTCCCCAAGCGAGAGACTCGCGAATCTCTCTAAGGCATTCGATATAAACCCTGATTTTCAATCAAACTGCCACCTTCTAAAAACAGTTCTTCTCGTGGACGATATATACACAACCGGCGCCACCTTGGAAGCATGCACACGAGTTTTAAAAAAACATGGCGTCCAGACCGTATACACCCTCTGCATCTGCATCGGCTCCGGCTACTGACTCTATCTAAAAACTCTACAAACCTTTTTCCATACCTCAATCATATCAGAGCCAGCTATTTATCATTCTGAGGAGCGAAAAGATGATGCCGATGAAGTCGTACCCGAGCTATTCTCAATCTCCACTGTCGCCTTATCGATTGACTCCACCTCGATATTCTTATTATCCACCAGATTAATCGAGATATCATATGTTCCATCGGAGTACCCCTCAACTTGAATATGAGGCTCTAAGTCTTTTATCTTAATATCTTGAATATCCTTTTCCAAACCAGAAATCGTCACCTCATACTGCTCATCTAAGAATGAGACGGTCTCATTATTGCCCGCACCGACTATCTGTATATCTTCCGGAGAGAATGTCAATGTTTTCTCTGTCTTCTTGCCTATCTTAACCTTCACAGCGACAGTTTTATTACTCTCAATGAAAATAATATTGCCCGGCAATAATGTATCTGACAAACTAATATTCTTTTCGACATCGGATGTAGCATCGCTTATATCAACCTTCTCGAGCTCAATACTGCTAATATCAGCGAGCTCATCATCCGGTCCTGCTATCACAACTGTCTTTGGCTCGTACTCAACAGATGCCACAGTATAACCGTCGGCGACATCTCCCTCCGTATCTACCTCGACAGGAATTGTTTTCTGCCTCCAAATCTCGACCGATACTGTTATCGATGTCTCGTCATATTTTAGGCGGGAAGAGTCTAATTTTTTCCCCTTTTTGGAATAAAACTCTACCTCGACATCCTTTTCAATATCTTTATTCGCTCCACTCACATCGCAGTTCAGCTTTACCTCTTCTATGTTTTCAATCGAGGTCGCTGGTCCGGTTACTTCAATCATATTGGGAGAGGCAGTCTTCTTGCCAACCGCATATCCCGATGCGGGCTCTCCTTCTATCTCTATATTGACTGGTATTGTTACAGTCTCCACATCATCAATCTTCACCCTCATCATTGTATTCTTCCCCAAATCAATGCTTACCTGAGCACTTGCGTCATGGTTTAAGGATACCTCAACTGGCACGGCATCTACGATAGAAAGCTTTGATAAATCGGCCGTCGCTGTAAAATCCTTTGCTCTTAATCTGGAGACGATACTTTTCTTTCCAGATACCGTTATCGTGATTTTATCGCTATCTTCTAATTCATAGGCCTTATTAATCTTATCTAATACTTTCTCATTGATAAACTCAACTTGGACTCCCGATATATCTCTTGATATAACAGGGTCATTAATATTTCCCACAATAATCCAAATGATGAAGGCAATGATGACAGATAATACTTTCATATTGAAATTATTTTTTATCTTTTTTTTCGTCACCGCTTTTACCCTTCCATATTTTAAATCTATTTTTTGTTTTTTCTGATACATTTTTGTGACTATCTCTCGATAAAAATTCCTTTAACTGATTTACAGTCAAGTCTCTATGGAGAACTCCCTCATACGCCACCGAAATCTTTCCTGTCTCTTCTGACACGACGACTGTATAGCTATCTCCAACTTCACTAATTCCGATTGCAGCTCTATGTCTCGTTCCAAGCTCTTTTGCTACATTTAACCTCTGTGTCAACGGCAAATAACAGGTGGCAGCTACAATACGGTTATTGCGAATCAATACTGCTCCATCGTGAAGAGGAGTATTATGTTCAAAAATATTAATCAATAATTGACTCGTAATTAACGCATCGATAGCAATTCCTGTTCTCTCATACTCCGAGAGCTGAACATTTCTCTCGATGACAATCAATGCTCCTGTCTTTACCTTAGCCATATCTCCACAAGCTTTCGCAATCGCGTTCACTGTACTTTTGGAAATTCTCTCTTCTTCTTTTTTATTATCCTCAAACGGTAACATCGTATAGAAAAAGTTCTTTCTTCCAATCTCCTCCAATGCTGCTCGAAACTCTGGTTGAAATACAATAACCAAAGCAATCACAATAAATGTCACCGCATTGCTAAATAACCATAGAATTGTATTCAAGTGGAAAATTATAGCTAATAATACAAAAATCAATACGACTACAAGTCCTCTCGCAATCATCCATGCTCTCGTATTTTTGACCCACAGTATAATCTGATATACAATAAAACTCAAAATGATAATCTCTACCAGGTCCGTAATACTAAATTGTATGAATGACAGCCACTCCAAATATGCTTTTACACTTTCCAATATATCCCACCTTTATTTATTACTTGTTTTCTCCTCTTTACTCTTCCTTTTTCGCTTTGAATTGGTGCTAATCTTCTTTACATTTTTATTCCCCTCTGGAATCGAAATCTTAGGCACAATTTTTACATAATAATAATATTCATCATCCTCAAATTGTATCTTCTCACTCCTAGAATAATCAATAACACAGTAAAAAAACTGGATTATCATCGCCACTATCATAGCCAGCAATGTATGAATAAACACGCTTGTAATACTAATATCTGACTCCAACAATAATGTCTGCATTAACTTCAAAATCAAATAAGTAATTCCTCCAAACACGACTGATAAATACCATGCATACTCTGTCTCTTGTTTGTGAAGCACATAAGTTATAAGAAACACAAGACAGAAAATAAAAAGTGTCAAAATTAACTCACTATCTCTGCTCATAAGCTGCATAATCTTGCGAAATGCCACTACTGTCTCTTTTTGAGCTGCACTGTTTAATAAAATGACAACCTCATTCACATAGGATGCATAAAAATACGTAATAATCCCCACTGCCATAATGATAACAGACGATATTCCACAAAACATTCCAATTAGAATTGGTATTAGACAGGGAATCTTCAAATAAAATAAGACCGGTACTGCTATCATAATCCAACTATATTGGGGAATCAACCTCAAAATCAAAAAATAGATTATCAAAAGAAATGCAAAATATAATCCTGCAACATCTAAAGATACATTCGTCAAATTAAATAATATAAAAATAGAACTTATTAAATAATCATATCGTATTGGAACTATAATAAATAACCCAATCATAATAGCGATAAACCAGACGGAAGACCAGGTTCTTGAGTAACCATATAGGTTTTCTAATGTAAAAAATACTGCGAGCCCTCCGAATAATTTTAAAATAGGTATCACCGTTTTATAGTGTTTTTGAAAAAAATTTTTTACTCTTTCTCTTGCGATAAAAAGTCTATCAACAAATTTGTTCTCCATATTTTTTCTAAACCTTTCCTCAAAATGTCTTCCTATTCTTTTCCTCTGTCAACTGTACTTATACGAAGTCTCATACATAATGTCTTACCTCACAGCTCACTCTTACTGTACCTTACTGCCTCTTACTTTTTCTCTGCAATCTCATATAACTCCTGTAATCTTCTTAACTCTCGTCTATACTTATCCAGTCTCAAGGTCATATTGGTATAAATTTTATTATACAACTTTCTCAGAAATTTTCTATATATAAACATAAAAATAATATACAAAACACAGATTGTTCCACCTAGATAAATATAAGAAGCTGTACTTGATAAACCTATGACCCAATCGATTGCCAAAAGTAGAAAAAGGAAACATCCAATCATAAACGCCACTGTAGCTGCAATCGATGACCAAATCATCTGATATTTAATATAATCTTCCCTAGAATATCGATTCATCGCAATATCTTTCTTTCCCTGTCCCTTTTCATATGTAGCTAGCCTTGTCATAATTTTAATTCTCTCTATATCAACCATATCTTCACCACTTTTCCACTACAAACTTTTATTATTGTAACATACATTTTTTCTCGAACCAACCCCTATTCTATAAAAAAAGAAAAAAAGAAACTATAAAAAAGATACTTTTCTTTATCATTCGTATTTCTTTCTTTTATTTCAATCTTCCCCAGAAACCTTATTATAGAGAATCAATACTTCATCCCCGTGTCCTGGCAAAATAAAGATGCAAAATTCTGAAAGAACCTCATCTGCTGACAAACTGTATTTTTTATAATTTCTTTTTCTCATTTTTTACTTATACAGACATTTTAATTCCCTAACTCAACCAAGCCTTTATCTGATTATAAACGCCCTCACCGTCAAGCTGATATTTGTGAAGCAAATCGAGTGCTGGACCAGACTCTCCAAATACATCTCTCATTCCAATGCGAAAAACAGGAGTCGGAGCCGCTTCACTCAATGCCTCGCAGACAGCTCCGCCGAGTCCTCCGATAATGGAATGCTCCTCCACTGTGACAACTTTTCCAGTCTTCTTTGCAGAAGCTATGATAAGCTCTGTGTCAAGAGGTTTGATTGTATGAATATTAAGAATCTCGGCGTCAATTCCATCTTCTGCAAGCATTTTCTCCGCCTTCATCGCACTCTCCACACAGAGACCTGTCGCAATAATTGTCACATCTTTTCCCTCTTTTAGGCAGACACCCTTGCCAATCTCAAACTTATAATCTTCTCTGTCATTAATAATCGGCACTGCCAAACGTCCAAAACGAAGATATACAGGTCCGACATATTCATATGCAGCCCTCACTGCCGCCTCGGCCTCTATCACATCAGAAGGGTTAATAATTACCATTCCTGGAATCGAGCGCATAATTGCGATATCCTCATTACACTGGTGAGAAGCTCCGTCCTCTCCCACTGAGATACCAGCATGAGTCGCACCAATCTTTACATTCAAATGTGGATAACCGATGGAATTGCGAATCTGCTCAAAAGCTCTTCCTGACGCAAACATTGCAAAGCTACTCGCAAATACAACCTTTCCTGTCGTGGAAAGTCCTGCTGCCACTCCCATCATATTCGCCTCAGCGATACCACAGTTGATATGTCTTTGTGGAAATTCCTTCTGAAACATCCCTGTCTTTGTTGACCCTGCAAGGTCGGCATCTAAGACAATCAAATCTTCATGCTCTCGTCCGAGCTCTACAAGAGCTCTTCCATATCCATCTCTCGTTGCTGCTTTCTTTATCTCTGACATAATGCCTCTCCTATCTTCTCTAAATCTTTCATCGCTATCTCATACTCTTTCGTATTAGGTGCTTTTCCGTGCCAGGAAACTTCATTTTCCATATAAGAAACGCCTTTTCCCTTTACTGTCTTCATAATAATGGCAACTGGCTTTCCTGTCAATGTCCTCGCCTTCTCAAAAGCATCACGAAGCTGCTCCATATCATTTCCATCCTCCACACAAATCACATGAAAATTAAACGCCTCAAACTTTTTGTCAATCGGATAAGGAGAGCAGACATCTGCGATATTTCCATCAATCTGCAACCCGTTATTATCAACAATCACGATAAGATTATCCAAGTTTCTATGTCCGGCAAGCATCGCTGCCTCCCAAACCTGTCCCTCCTCTATCTCACCATCTCCAAGCAATGTATATACTTTATAATCCTTTTTATCTAACTTACCAGCAATCGCCATTCCCACAGCAGTGGAAATTCCCTGTCCTAATGAGCCCGTGGACATATCGATGCCTGGCAACATTTTCATAGAAGGATGTCCCTGTAGCGGAGAACCGATATGACGCAATGTCTTTAGGTCTTCCACTGGGAAATATCCTCGAAGCGCCATGACGGCATAACATCCAGGAGCTGTATGTCCCTTAGATAATACAAAACGGTCTCTATCTTCATCATTTGGATTTGCTGGGTCGATATTCATCTCTTCAAAATAGAGATATGTGAATAAATCAGCTGCTGAGAGAGAACCACCTGGATGACCTGCTTTAGCGTGATAGGTTCCAACTATAATTCCCTTTCTAACTTCATTTGCTAACTTCTGTAATTCCAATATCGTCATTTTTCAAATTCCTTTCTGGCCGAAAGCCTATCTAATATCATTTTTCGACATCATTATACTTTATTTCTATAGGGAAGTTCAATACTGAATTGATAAAATAAAGTAAATTTTCTATTTTAGGATACTTCTATCTCTTGGATAAGTCAAGTGGTTTTTTGATTTAAATTGTTAAAGTTAAGAAGAGGGAGGAACAGAGATTGGATTGAGAATGGAGAGGGAATTGGGAAAACAGGGGATATTGAAAGAACAGGGGATATTGAAAGAACAGACGCGCAAAAGAGCGAGAGATATCCTCCCCGCAAACACGTTCGTTCCCACGGTTTTTCGACATACGCTGATTTTTGCCGCTTC
>JAUUSJ010000084.1 GCA_030841965.1 Blautia sp. | reverse complement strand
TCAGCGTATGTCGAAAAACCGTGGGAACGAACGTGTTTTTCGAGGACATATCGACTGCCTCTCTTAGCGTCTGTTACGTCTATGCCTATCACTCAAAAAATTAATTGAAGTTTTCTTCATTTTGTGCTTGATTTTTTTAGATTTCTGTAGTAGAATAAGTTTGTTGCCGATATAGCACAGTCGGTAGTGCGACGCACTCGTAATGCGTAGGTCAGCGGTTCGATTCCGCTTATCGGCTCTGGTTAATGAAAGGAGATGTCTATTTTAGATAATCTCCTTTTTTATTTGGTCTTGGAATCAATTTCTACTATATTAATTGGATTTGAAGATGAATTTATGCTATTAAAATCGAAATATATCCATCTATTTGCTGTTTTCCGTATCGATTAATTATCCCGTCTTCCTAGTAAATAAATTGGAGCTTCTTTAAGGTTTTGTAAAATTAGATATAATGATAGAATAATAACTAAGGAAGTACCTCCAACTACCGTTAATCCTTCACATATTATGATTTTACTATCATCTATATCTAACTCAATTGTATTCATATTTTTTGAATCCATGCCTACCGTATAGGTTGTATCAAATGATTCGGTTTGATTTACTGCCATCTTCTGAACCTTAGTGGCTAACGTATCACCTATCGCTACTCCTAAGGATAATGCCATTACTGTTAATATTATAATTCCTGACATCAATGAGATAATACATTGTCTTTTACTTGTTCCTAATGCCCGTTCTATTGCGATACGTCTCTTTTGCTTGATAATCATGAAATAGAGTATAAATACAATGACGCCGAGAGCCAACGCCAATCCTACTATAAATAAAACTCCGGCAATTATTTTGGTTCCCTGTAATCCAGATGCAACTTGCTCGTATCCATCATCATAAAATTGGAATTTTAAAAACTCACTCTCTGGAAGCTGATTCAATTTTTCTATTGCTTGATTAATTGAGCCGTTTTTTATGCGGAAGGAAGTATTATATCCCTGCATAGGTCCAGTCTCATAAATATTTTCTTTCTTTTCCACAACAGACGCAGAAGGTATAAAAATTTGGTTTGTACCAAGTGTGTATTGATTATCCGTTGCGACTACGGAATAAGAATAAATTCCAACTATTTTATACTCCGCAGTTTGAAAAATATCATAAGGTTTTCCATCTGGTTGCAATTGAAAAACAGATAAACCGCCTTCTCCACTGCTATAGATAACTTGATTTACTGGATTCTTGTAATCAATAAAATAAAATTGCAGTTCAAAAGAATCCCCAACCTTAAAATGATTTAACTCTGCAAAGTTTTGAGAAACTAGACAAACTTTTTCTCCAGTGGTAAATTCATCTGCATTTATCGTCCTGCCGTCTATTATAATTGCTTCTCCCTCATGAAATGCAGGAATGAGCTGTAAATCCGATGTAGGTGTCACTGGAACAATATTCCAGTTTTCATCCAACCATTTGCTCATATTACTCCAGATTTTTCCCTCATCTGTCTTGTAAAAATCATCAGAAATATCATACCAAAGACGAGATTGCTCCTGATAAAGCTGGGCTGGCATATATTCAAAATTACCGTCCAGCTCTGTATGCAGTTGAGAATTAAATGGATTTATATGCAAAGATGCTAAATATGTCCTTCCTTTTTTCATTTCCTGTGTATTTTTAGAAATATGGTCACAGAAAAAGATTGTCTTTCCAGTAAATTTCTGGTCTCCCCAGAGAATTTTTTCTACTTTTACTTTGACTGGTTTATCAGGTATACAGTCTTCTAGTGGACTTATCTCCCCAATAAATCCCTGGTCACCAAAAGTCATATTTTCGGTACGAGTCGTGATAAAGTCAGAAGACCTGGCACCATAGTATGGTCGCTGTTCAGGCTCACTAATATAGTCTATATCAAGGTTTTTCAAAATATCTACAGACAGTATCTCACTATATACTGGCTCATCAAAATAGATATAATCTTTCAATGCTGCATCCCATTGAGCAGTTGAAGTTAAACTATTTTCCTTCTGCGTAACTGTGCCAATCGTCACAAAAGACTCATCCGCCGCCTTTACTCTTTCTGTTACTTGTATCCATAAATTAATTCCTATTATAAATAGCACGGTACTCAATAAAAGAAGTAGAAATAGTAATCCCGTTTTTATAGGCGTACGCAACAACTGTTTTATGCCATTTTTCATAAATCAAATAATCCCTTCCTCTTAATCATTCACAATTCTTCCGTCTTTCATCCGAAGAACTATATCTGCCTGCTCTGAAATACTCCTATCATGCGTGACTAAAATGACACAATAGCCATTTTGTATAACAAGATTCCTCAAAATTTCTACCACACGTTTCCCATTTTCAGAATCTAAATTTCCCGTCGGCTCATCTGCCAAAATGATTTTCGCTCCTGAAGCAAGAGAGCGAGCAATCGCCACTCGTTGTTGCTCCCCTCCGCTTAGCATAGTGGGATATTTACGCAATATTTCTTCTTTTAGCCCAACTTTTTCAATTAAATGATGAGATTCTTCTTTTGCCTCTCCTATTGGTTTCTTTAGCAATTGCATTGGATATATAATATTTTCCTGAACAGTTAATAACGGAAACAAATTAAAATTTTGAAAAATAATGGATATCTGCTCACGGCGTAACTTTTCCATATCCATATTACGATAAGATACAGCATTTAGAGTAATTTCTCCCTCTTGCGGTCTATCCAAGCCCGCCAGAAGCGAGAGGAGCGTTGTTTTCCCACTTCCAGAACTTCCTTCAATCGCATAAAACTTGCCAGACGTAAATGAGCAACTGACATCTTTTAATGCATGTACCTTTTGGTACTTGCTTTGATATGTATAACTTATATTTTTTGTATTGAGCGTATCGATATAACTCCCTCCTTCCTTTCAAAATCAGTCTATCTGTTGAAATAGTTTTAATAAATTTATACGCAAATAAAATACTCCAGGAATAATTGTACCCATAAAACATACAAATAGAAACTTTATAAAAATACGAAAGCTATCTATCCAGCCAATAAACTGTACCCCAACCAGCAAAATACTCGCCACTATCCCACCGACAAAAGACAAAATCAACATTTTTATAATTAACTTTGCTAAAATAATACTACTCTTCTCTCCCAAACAGCGTGCAAGATATATATGATAAAGCTGTTTTTTTACAACGATAAATGATATTAAAGCTTCCAGGAAAAAAAGTATCATTATAACAGGATATTTGAAAAACTCAAGTAACCCTATATTTTTCTGTATCTGCGTAGCTGTTTGAATAAACATTCTATCATCTATTGCTAATGCAACTCTTTTTTGGGATTGCGATAAATCTACATTTTGTGTCCCAAATCTTAAGAGTTTCTTGACTAGTTCTTAAGAATTTATAAAATACCTTATTTTGTACTGTTTTTCCTTATTTTATGGGAATGTTTTGCTTCTGTACATTTTGTCATAGCTAATCATAAGTTGGCATATCTTGGTAGTAAATAGTAGTAAATCTGTAGTAAATTTAATTTGAAACGATTTTCTTCATTTCTTCTTTCGTATCTTCTGCCGTTAGATGGGTATATAAATTCATTGTAATAGATATATCCTCATGCCCCATGATAATTTGTAATACTTTTGGGTTCATTCCTTGCCTTATCATCTTACTACAAAATGTATGTCTTAAAATATGCGGTGTTAACTGCTCAATTTTCAAATCATTGTCATTATTGTATCTTTTTAAAATAGTCTTCATTCTATAATGGTAAGAGATAGCATTTAAAGGGGTTCCTCTGTTATTTAAAAATACAAAACCTGTATATCCGTCAATAATAGGCTCTATCTTAGGTTTTCTCTTTGCTAACACTCTCATAATGCTTTGTTCTACTTCCCCAGTCATTGGAATCTTTCTTACTCCTGCTTTTGTTTTTGGTGTGGTCTCAACATATGGTTTTCCTTCTACAATCTGTAATTGATGATTTACATCAATAAAATGGTTCTCAAAATCAATATCTTTTATAGTTAATCCGCAAAACTCAGAAATTCTTAATCCAGTGTTCAATAAAATATATATTTCATCATAATATTTTTTTAAGCATGTGGATTTCAAATATGCTAATAAGCTTTCTTCCTGCTTTTGTGTTAGTGGGATTCTTTTATTTGTATCATTCTTTATAATACTACTTAATGCAAAATTAAATGGATTTTTTCGTATTAAGTCATTATTTACAGCTAATTGAAAAGCTGGCTTAATAATTCCTTTATAAATTTCTATTGTTCCATAACTCATTCCTTTTTGTTTTAGAGAAATACACCAATTTTGAGCCACTAATAGATTAACATTTTTAATTCTCTGTTTTCCCAAACTATCATTTTTCAATAAATTTAATACTGTTTTATAATTGTGATAAGTTGATTTCTTTATTCCTTGTTTTTGGCTTGAATATAATTCCACTAACTCATACACTGTTAAGTTCCCACCATTCGTTGAAATCCCATCTTGTAAATCTCTCTGTATTTCCTTTTCTTTCTCTCTTAATGAAATACAGTTTCGTTTTCCTTTCGGTAAATTATCATATCGTTCCAGTTTCCACGAATAAACGAAATGTACCTCTCCTAGTGCATCCCTATATTTATAAACATATCTGCCATCTTTTCTTTGACTCTCGCCCTCTCGTAAAATTCTCCCTTTCTTATCCTTCCTGTTCATTGTTCGCTCTCCTTTCCAGTAATAGAAAAAAGCCTTAAATATGATATGTGAACTATACCACAGTATAAGACTTTTATCTATATACTTTCTCTATATTATGGTTAATTCATTTAAAAACTGCTCAAATTTCTTCCTCTTTATCATCAATTTTACGCCGTTATGCAAGAAACAATTGCTAGTATTATATTCTTCTGCCATTTGGCGAAGTTTCTTCTCTCTAATACCAAAATATTGTGTTGCTTCTTTTAACGTTAATAAAAATTTATCTCTAATTAATACATTATTTTCTTTCTCTTGTGTCAATAAAAATTCCTCTCCTTTTTCTGTCCTTTCTGAGTAGGTAGCAGTAAAGCCGATACGAATAGATATGAGTATTGCCCTTAGTTCTGCCCCAATTTAAGGCATCCTTTTTTTATTTCGCTACTGATAGATGGGGGTCGTAACCTTCGACCCCATACATTGTCTGATAATCTTATATTTTATCTTTATATTATCGCTGAAAATGTGTTATACCAACCCTTTTATCATTCTTCTTTAGGCAGCAGAACCCCTATTTTTTTACTACTTTCTTTACACTTAATCTTTGATTTTGGCTTGTATTATTGTCATTTTCGATTATTGTAACGATTGTAATTACATTAATTAATAATATAAATTTGCATTACTGCAAGGCATTTTTGCATCTTAATTATAGTTCCATATAGTGAAATCCTTATTTTGAGTTACTATAAGTCCATTTTTTTATTGAAATTTTATACTGCATTTGAAAATCGCAAAATTTTTGTATCGTTTATATATTATTTTCTCAATATCCTTTATATACTCTCAAGGTTATCTCTCATTCCAGAACTCAATGGCATCTTGTTATTGGCTTAAACTCTTGTTTCTTGGATGTCTTAAGGTTGTGATGTGAAGCTCTGTAGTGTACTGATTGGCAGTTCGGCAACAAATGTATTGGTTATTATAGGTTGTGTGCCTCCTGCCTTTTTCTACAACGTGGGATTTCCCACTCTTCACCCTTATTTCAATTCTAAGTCTATTTTTCCAGCTTCTATTGCTGATTTAGACCCCTATTCCCTTTTACCCTATAAAGAGTAAGGGTGATAGGGGTTATGTGTCTATTTCATTGTTGTAAGTGTCTGTACTCGACTCAGAATCGATTTTAGTTATCTATCACATGGCTTCGCTCGTCCTGCTACCGATACTCAAATTATTTGATTAATTTCTTCTCTTACTCTTTTTTCTTTTCCCCTCTTCCACTACGCTTGACGGCGGTTACACCCTCTATTGGGTGAAAAGTTCCACCGCCTTCGCTTCGTTAGTTAACCTATTATGTTGGGTTTTCTATATGTCAGTTAACCTACTGTACCATTTTGATATTTGTGAAAAAACTGTGAAAAAAGCGTCATTTTTGCGATTCCTGCTTTACTGGCAATCAGAAAGTGACCCCGAAAACGCACAATTTTCTAAAAATCCAGTAAATATATGAAATCCTCTGGTCTTGACCCCATATCCCAGTCTTCCGCTTCTATGCCGATATACTCAAAAAACATTTTTCCCCTTTTCTCTCTTTCCTCTTGATTCTTTGCTTTGGTATAATGAGAATATAAAGCCTGCAAAAAAAGATACTCTAATCCTTCTGTAATATCCTTTAAATATAAAGCTTTATTTCCAATATAGTATTTTACAAGTGCATAAAAGAGTAAATCGGTTATCTCTAGCTCGTCCTCTAATTCTAACGTATCTATCACTGTTCTTTGCTCTCCTATTCCCTCATACACTTTTTCGAGATACTCTTGTGTGACAACGACATCTTTGTTTCTCATTTTATTAAAATACTCTCTTCTCTCTTGTGTTTCTGCTTCATCTATTGGCGTTTTCTCACAAGTGCAATAGGCTCTTTGTCCTGCTTCTGTATTCAATAATTCTTGCAATTCATTTTCTATTATTCTGGTGTCTGCTCCGTTATTCATATATACTTTTATTAGCTCTGTTAATAGTGTTTTTGTTATTTTCATAAATTCCTTCCTTTCTTTGTTATGTGTTAGGCGGTTCGCTCTACGCTCACCGCCACTATTTAGGTTATCCCTGTCTTAAGTAGTGTCTGTTTTCGTATATTGGCTATAATTTTAGGTTTTTTGGCTTCATCCGTGTTCTCGATATCTAATGATATCTCGAACACTATTTTTAGGGTCGAACCGACCAATATTATGTTACTGATATATTGTGGTTTCTAGGTGTCGGTTCTCTGTACTTAATTAATAGTACACTTTTCCAATCTCAAATTCTTATTTTCGCCTTATTTTATGGGCTTTTTCGCTAATTGGGTAATCCAATTTTTCTTCACTCGGAGTGAGTCATTTTCGGCTATTTTTCATCCTCAAAAAAGAAGATTTTATTTCAAATTTATACTAAAAAACTCCCCCTTTTATCATCACATTTTCATGATTTTATTCATAATCTCTTTTGCCCTTTTATTATTCCCCCTTATTCTTCTATTTGTTGATGCTTTTTTCTTTAACGCTCTAAATTTATTGTACGCTATCTTGTTATTTCCTTTTTCTATTTTTTTTAATACCTCTAATACATCCTCAACATCAAACAACACTGGAAGGCTTCTATCTTCTTTCTTTTCCAACTCTGCACATTCTAGCAAGAAAGCTCGTACCCAGTACCTATCTTCATTCATATGTTTTTTAACAAGTAAAAATAGCTCTTCTTGATTTTTGCATTTCCACTCATAAAATCTATCAATGATATCCCTTTTAAATAAATTCTTAAATATTTCCCTGTTCACTTCGTCCGATAAACTAGCAAGGGTATTATCTCCGTACTGTCGTCTTACAGATTCCGCCTTTAAAAATGTATATTCAATACGTAGTATATTGTCGCCATAACTCAAAGAGCTAATATCTTCCAAATGTTTTCCTTTATTATAAATTTTTAATTTTATAAGTTGATTATTGACGTATGAGGTTTCACAGTAAAATTTATCCTCTTTTGTGACTTCGCCCCATGAACCAACTTTTATCCCCCCTGTCTTTCCGCTATAATGCTCTTTTGGTACATTTCTTATAAAAAGCTCAATCACATCTCTATAATTGTTAAATGGCTCCTCTAAATACAATGTCGCATTTAATTCTAGGCTTTTAATTCTAAGTTTTTCATAATCAGCTTTCACACCATATTCTGTTGCCAAGTATTCAAATACGTTATCTATCCTGTCCTTATATTCTTTGGTATTAAGATTTTGTAAATTATTAGTTCCATAGGAAACTGTTAATTTTAAATTTGCTATAACGGCAGTACGATTTTTCATATTTCTTGATAATTTAACGCTTAGTTGCCCTATCATGTCGTCTTGAATAAATAATGTGTCTAGTCCTCTTAGTTCACCGTCTACATGTACCCTTATTGGTGATTCTTCGTTAAATTCAAGTTGGATGATACGATTTTCTTCCCCGATTGCTTTTTCTAGCTTCCTTTCGTCCACTTCTAACACCTCAAAATCATATAATACTGTGCGGTCGATTCCGATTCTCTCTTGTAACATAATTTCTTTCATAAAATTTTATCCTTTCTTTTTAAAAAATTGTTGTAATTAGTTCCTATCTATTTCTTCTTAAAAAAAGTTTCCATTTTAGTTAAAATTTCAATTTTTTTGTAAATAAGCATCCGTTTCGCTCATTTTGTCTTGCTTTCCTGTCACGAAGATTCTTGTTTCCAAAATGGTACGTAAAAATTTTCCAATTCTTCTTTTTTAGCCATTAACACATAGTTGAAAAATCCTCTGAAAGTGGCTTGTTTAAAGGCTTTATGCAGAATACACAATTTTCATTTTTGCCTTTGCTCCAATACAAAATGACATTTTTTTGTCTCACTCGTGGAAGGAAAGAGCTTTTGGAAAATCTCGTTTTGTCTCACTCGTTTTTACTGCTAATTATTATTTGATACCGCAATTTTGCGGTGTCCTCTGCTACTGATACTAGAATATTCCTAAATAGGTTATTAACAAGACATATAGAAATATTTTAATCTTATCTCTTTTTTCCAGCTTCTATTGGCAATTTAGACCCCTATGTCCTTTTACCCTATAAAGAGTAAGGGTGATAGGGGTTATGTGTTTTTTTACGTATTTAACTATGCTGTACTCGGCTTAAAATCGACCTCAACTATCTGCCTGCATTAAAAGCTTTCATTCTATCGGATGCTTTTTGTTTTTGCTCCTCTGTAAAATTCATTGTTTTAAAATTAGAGCGAAACGAAATCAATCCCTTATGTGTCTCATACGTCTTTCCAACCAGTTCGCCATTTTGTAGCCTATGAACCTGCTTTATTTTCCAGTGTGGCAAGTCTGCGTCATCCGCTAATTTATCAAGTCTCGTCATTACCGTACTATCTGAGGTGTAAATGGTACAAACATCATTATCACGACAATAATTAATTACGGTTTCTTGCTCTTCTATTGGTCTCATATCTTATACTCCTTTTTTTCAGTTGGTGTAAGTAGAGCGGAAAAATCCGCTTTATTTATTGTTATATGTTTTATTGATTTCTTGCAGGTGTCGTTATTTTGGCAACACCTTTGCATTGTTGTATGTTTTATTGTTTTCTTGTAGGGGTCGGTGTTTTGGAGACACCTTTGTATCGTTGTATGTTTTATTTTGCAGTCAGTATAAAAGCTGACCGATATATTAGATATTTTGAAAATAACTATATTTAAAAAGTTTTAGGTACCCCCCATTGTGTTTTCTTCCTCCTTCTCCTGTTAGATAATTAAGAACCTTTAAGACAATTCATGAATTTCTTATCTGTTCCAAAATAAATATTGCTTCTCTTAATGCTGATATTGCCCTATTGTCGTTCTCTCTTTCTGCTCTCTCCAATAGTTCATACAATACTTCTAGTTTCTTTTCTTCCATCTTCTAAACTCCTTTCCGTTTGGTGCCTGTCCTGCTGCCAATGGAGTAACGATTCGTTACCCTCATCTCAAAGTCACCCTAAATCTTTTCCCCAGTTTCTATTGGCAATTTAGACCCCTATATCCTTTTACCCTATAAAGAGTAGGGTCAATGGTCATAATTTTTCTCTGTACAGAGTGCTCTGTAAAAAATAGCTTTAAATTTAATTCTGGTTATCTGTCACATGGCTTCGCTCGTCCTGCTACCAAACTAAATAATTTTATTTGCGACAAGGTTTCCCTTCGTCTAATTATTTCTTCTTAAAACGAGACGAATTTTTTGATAAAATTTTCCCTTTATTTCATTTTTTTTTGGAGAAATATATAGGTTAGGCATTTTTATTTTTAAAAAATTCTTCATCATAAATTTTTTCGAGTATTGGCACAGTTTTTTCTTTTAACTCCTGCTCTGTATAAATACTTTCTCTCTGATAAAATAAAATTCCGCTTACAAGTATCTTTCTATACTCTCTCTGCTCTCTTCTCTTTTTCAGGCGAATATCCCTTACTCTCATGCGTTTTTCCCTCATTTCTCCGATATACCATGTAATAGACAAGATGATAAACTCTCTTTCCTTCTCTACGGTGTACTCGTATATTTCCGTATTACTTGTTGTTGGTACGAGATGTTTCTTATTCCTCTTAATCCATCTTTTGATAAATTCTCTTCCCTCTGTTCTATTCTCTGTACTGCTACCAACCATCTTTTCAAATAACTTTCCATTCTCATTTTTATTGATGTATATATTGGTTGTATATGTTGATATACTTCTAATAATCATTATTCCTCTTCCTCTCTCTTCTTCTTTTCTTGTCTTTCTTCCTCCGATAACTCATACAAAGATACATCCTGTCACGTTCTAAACAATATCTTTGATTCTTACAGCTCCTACAGTCCATTTCATTTCCTCTCTATAAAAAAATTCTGCTACCTCTTCAAGATATTTTCTATCCTGTGGTAGCAGTCTATATCAGTCCTGTTTATCATTAATCCAATAACATATAAAATAATATATTCCCAGTAATATCGTGCTTCCTATTAGCTGTGTGATAAATTCTAGTCCTATCATGGCTCTTTCCTCTCTTTCATTGAATATGGTCATATACCTTTTCTAGTGTTCCAATTGACATCTTTTGCAAAAACTCTCTTGTCAAGTTCCCTTTTGTTTGAAATTCTAGGATTCCATTGATTAAAAATTTCTTATACTCTTTGTTTGCCATATCTCATACCGCCTTTCTTTCGTTTTTTAATTTTAATAATAGTATACGCCCTAAACGTCGGTATGTATATTGGCATAATAACTAAATATCGGGTATGTTTTTTGTTTATTTAGTCCTAAATGTCGGGTATATTTTGATAAAAAAAAACGCTGATTTCTCAGCGTTCCTATAAATCAATGTTTATTTTTACTCTCTAGTTAATACAATAAAGAAATACAGAAAAACAAGTATCCATGATAAAGCGCCCCATAATTTCCAGTGTTTTAACGGTCTACCTAAAAAGGAAACTCCACCACTCCCTTGTGTGGTCTCCTTTTTCTTGGATTCTTGCATTGTTTTATTCTTTTCATTTTCCTTGTCATTAACTAATTTATTGTATAGCAAATAATCTAACTCATCCTGTTCTCTATTTTCTGAATCCACTCTATCACCCTATCCTTCTATTAGCCATTTCTTCACAATAGATATATCTGTCTTTACTGCTTTTGCAATATCTTCAATAGACATCCCCATTTCTGCCAATCTTATAGCAATTTCTTTCCCTACTTTCATTTTTGCTTCCGCTCTTCCCTCCTCAATTCCAGCTTGTCTTGCTTCTTCCTGCTTTACCTGCACATCCTTTTCATAACTATATTCTTTAGATATCATATTTTATCCCTCTATTCTTCTAATAACCATTTTTTTACAATGGTTATATCTGTCTTTACCGCTTTTGCAATGTCCTCAATAGGCATGTTCATACTTAAAAGAATAGTAGCGGTTTCTTTTGCTTTTTCATCTCTTCCTTCCTGTCTTGCTTCTTCCTGCTTCACTTGCATATCTTTTTCATAGCTATACTCCATAGTCAACATATTACGCACCTCACTTCCTTTTCTTTTCAGATATTCTACTAAAATACCATTCTCAATACAATCGTTGATTGCGTCTTTAATGGCGGTTTTACTGCCCTTTTTTTGGTACTCTCTCACTTTACCAACAAAAATACTATATTCCTTTAATACTGGACATTTATCTAGTATCTTATGAGTTTTATTGGAGTTGATATTGAGTACCTTAACTTTTAGCTCCAGAGTCTCTTTTCCAGTAGAATCTAAAAAAGCATCCGATAGTAATAACTCCTGCTCTAACGGCGCATTTCTTACACCATTATAGAACACATAAAACTCTGGCGTTGGAATCTTCACAAGCGTTGTTTTATACTTCACATTATCATCCGTCAACTGCTCATAGGCTCTTCCTGCATACATAAGACATCTAAGTGGCATGTTTGGATTCACTGTACTTTGATGTTCTCCAAACACAATCACTTTTCCGTCTACCTCGAATGAGATATCATTTCTGAAATTCTTATACAATACGTCATCCACTTTGATTTTGCGAATCATAGATGTATCTTGTATATTGGCATCATGCAAGGCATTGTACAGACTTAATAGATTGTCTGTTGCAGTTTCATCACTATAGAATAAATCTACAAATACGCTGTCTTTATACTCTCTGTTCTCTTTTTCCAAAATATTCCTCCTATTCTTCTTTCATTTTATCTCTGTATCTTCTTTCTGATGTATCGGTATACCCTTCTATATCTTCTACACATTCCAAAATATCCCCTGGTTGACATTTTAATAATTTGCACATTTTATCAACAACACGTATATCTATAGATTCCCCATTTAATCCATTATTCTTGAATATTTTTGTTATTGTAGACGACCCGACCACTCCATCTTTTTTTAATCGGTATTGAGATATCTTATTCTCATTTAATTTTTTTACCAATTTTTCGTAACTAATCATTTTACCACCTTCTTTTTATCACTGCATCTATATATACTAAATATCGTTGATATCTAAATGTCGTTGATACCTGAATGTCGTTGACGCCTATATATATCAGTATTTAGTTAATATATTACTGACCTTTAGTTGTTATGTCAGCAAGTATTACCGATATTTAGTCATTATGTCAATAGACGCACCGACGTTTAGGGTGTATACTTAGATAATAAACTACAGCAAGAAAAACTCATTTTCCCTTGCTCGTATTTCATTTTGATTGCTTTAATCATAACACACACATTCCTATTCAAGCAAGCCATTAAGAAAAAAGGGATTGTATTTCTTAAAAATATTTTTACTGTAGTCAATATTCGTAAAATAGCAGTAGAGCAAATCCAAATTCTGCTACCAAATAAAAATATATATAGAAAGAGGGTACTTATGACACAATCTAAAACAAATTCTATACTAGAATACTATTACAAGGACAACGCAAAAATGCTCCGTCACTTGATTCTCAAGATATTGCAAGGGTACGGTGGAATCTCTCAAAAGGACTATGACGATTTTTTCAGTATTGGAAATCTTACGTTTACAGAATGCCTACGAAATTATGACGGTAGAAGCAGTTTCCATCATTTTCTCAAGGTTTGTCTTAGCAATCAAATCAAAGATGAAATAACCAAAAGAAACGCCTTTAAACGCACGACAGATAAAATGGCAATCAGTCTTTCTACTGAACTATCTGAGGAAAAGGGGGAATCAATTGTACTAGGTGAAGTGATAGCAAGCCCTTATTCTATCGAAAATGAGCTTATAGAGTCTTACAGAGTAAAAGATACTGCAAAATCTCTCTCTGATACAACGTATTTAGTTAAGTATCAATTTAACAATGATTTATTGCAAGATGTTTATGGACTCCTGCCACTAAAGGAGAAAGAAATCCTCATTCTTCTTTATCATGGCTATCATATGAATGAAATTACAAAGATTTTAAATATAAATGAAGCTCACTATTACTTTCACCTTGAACGAATCAAGAATACAAGGAAAAAACTGTTTAAAACTCATGAAAAGGAAGGATATACCACAATGGAAAACTTAACAGCACCAATCACACATACCGAAAGTAAACATGAAAAATTCTCTATCCATTCTATCATTGACGGATTGGAACATTTTGAAATCTCTTTTGATAATCCAGTACAAAGAAGTGAGGGACAATGGGATTCCTGCATGAAGGGGAATTTAATTTCTGATATTCTACAGAACAACCCTATCCCAGAATTAACCTTTGCCGACCAATTTATAGACGGAACAAAAGTTACATGGGTCATTGATGGGAAACAACGTTGCAGTAATGTATATGATTTCATACATAATCGCTATCGGATAAGCAAAAAAGTAGACCGTCCGCTTATCTCTTATGTCACTCAAGAAAAGGATTCCAATGGGAACGTCTTATTTAACGAAAAACATCTCCCCATTACAAAACAATGTACATTTGATATTAGAGGTAGAAAATTTGACCAATTACCACGAGAATTGCAGAAAAGTTTTGTTGATTATTCCTTTGAGGTGACAAGATACTTGGATTGCAATAATGACGATATAGCCTATCATATTGTCCGCTACAATCGAACTAGAGCCATGAACACCGCTCAAAAGGCTATCGGGTATCTAGGAACTGAATTTGCTCGAATAGTGGATGACATTATTGATATGGATTTCTTCCAGTCACACGGTCATTATAAGATTTCTGATTATCGTAATGGGAATATGAGAAGGATTGTCGTAGAATCTATTATGTGCATTAATTTCATAGAGGATTGGAACAAAAATATTCAAATTATCTGTGCCTATCTGAAAGGACATGCGAATACAGCCGATTTTAGCTCTTTTAAGGACTTGGTGGAAAGATTGACAGAGAATATCACAGAGGAGACAGAGATACTTTTTGACTCCAAGGATAGTTTTCTATGGTTTGCGTTATTTGACAGGTTTTTAGATACTGGAAAAGAGGATAGCAGTTTCATTTCTTTCCTGTCTGAATTTATCCACTCCCTCCATGAGAAGAAGATAGACGGATATAGTTTTGATGAGATTGTCGCTAATAGTGGCACAAAAGACAAGACCGCTGTTATTCATAAGCTAAAACATTTAGAAACTTTAATGATGGAATATTTGTCAATACTATAGTTGCATTTAAGAATATGCACCTTTTAGGTGTATAAAAACTCTATATTTGCTTTTATTATGCACTTTTTAGGTTAATAAAATATAATAAAAAATGCTAGAGAATAATTTAGGTTATCTCTAGCATTTTTTTTGCGAACAATTTTTTAAATTTCTAAGAAAGAAATTTTGTTATATAAATTATATGAGCATACTTATTCTAGCTCATATTGAAAATAAAAGCAAGTATTTGGGATATAGTTTTTATTTCACAATATTTTCCCTATTTTTTCTATATATCTCCGTATATTGGCGTACCAATATAACAATTTACGCAATATTTTCCTTGTTTTGGGTAGCAGAATAGAGGGATTTTCTTTTATTTTGTATGACATAGAACATTTTAACGAACTGGTATTCTGAATGTCAGTTCGGTTTTGTTTTGTATACAGTAAAATTTCATGGCAACTTGTCATCTTCTTATAGCCATTATATACGAAATTAATGTAGTACAAAATCCATGTGACTATACTAAAAAATTCTGCTACCATTTGTAAAGAAAGCAAGTCATATTTAAGGCTTTTTTGGGTTATAGTGATAGAATAGTAGTAAATCGGTAGTAAAATAATAAATCTTACTTGTAGTACTTTGCTTAAGAACCGCATAGTTACTTAGTTTCTCATAATAAAATCAATTTCATTAATTATTGTGTCCCAAATTTTAAATTTTTTGCATTTTCCTTCAAGCTATTTAATTCCAAAGGATTGCTAACGATTCCTTTTGCCGAAGTATAAGTCAAATCAATTCCTTCTACTTTATATTGATTGGCTAACCATTTGACAGGACAAATCATATTGGGAAAATTTTCTTTTATCTCATCTCCAACTCCCCAATATAAGCCTACAACTTTAACTTCTGTTTTTCCTACTTCTCTAAATTGATTGATAAATCCAAAATTATCATATATAGGTCGAAACAAAATGATATCCAAAGTATCACCTATTCCAATATCTGCTCCTCTTTCTTCTATATAATCTTTGTCTAAAAAACATAAAGCTTCATCACCTTTTAGTATTTTATCCATTTCAGACCTATCCATTGAAGTTTTTCCGTCTGACAGTGTAAATATAGAGATATCATTTGCAGCATTCATATACATGCTTATACGTTTATCTGAATTTTCTGAATTTTTCTTGCCACAATTCCCATAACTTTCAGCGGTAAGAACAATTTCTTCAATATCTAATTTGGTAAAATTTTCAATTTGTTTTCCCGTTATATTTAATCCCATCTCTTCACCAGTCATCATATCCACTAGCATCGTCTTCACAGGAAGACGTTCTCCAAGTGTACAAAGTAACGTATTATTACGAGAAATACTTCCTAAATATATCCCCAAAAAACATGTGAACAAAAAAGATATTATAATTATTATGAAACTCTGTGTCTTATTCCTAGTAATGTCATGAATGATACTCATAAGAATCATCAACATTCCCCCTATCAATAATCCAAGCGCCACCACGAATCATCTAAACCTCTCGTTTACTCAGCCTCTGCACTTCCCTTATTTCCATCTGATATCTGCGAACTACTCCCATCTTCTACACGTTCCGAAAACTCTTCCAGAGGTTCCATCGAAAAATACGCCAACTCTATACCCATAATTCTCTCACGCATCTTTGTATCATTTTTCAGATTATCCTCTGCCACTTGATATATACTATCATAATCTAAGTCATCTAATGGCAACTGAAAATAATATTTTTCTTTCTTGTCATCATTATTATGATAATATGCCAGACTTAATACTGTTTCTCCCTTCCACTTCTGGTTAGAAATGAGAAGGCTCTCCTCGTCCGCCTCTTTCTCAATTGTAAATTTTAATATACTATATGCGTTTGTATCCGTTTTTTGCTCTACTCCCAATATTTTATCGGCTTGTTTTTCCTCATCTCCTATCTGACTTGGATATAGTTTTAACTCGGACTCTACCTTCTCGCCAGAAATCTCTGTCTGCACGGTCACAATATCTCCTGAAAAACTGACATCCAACTTCTCCAAAAGATAATTCATATCTTCTTCGGATTCAATTAGTTTCATCTCCTGTTTTCCGTCCTGATAATTTCCTCTGATATCTTTACAATGAAATTCTTGATGAAATTCGTTATCAGTTTCATCGCTCTTTGACTGTTCTTCATCGCTTACACTACTAGTGGATGTACTAATTCTCTCTTCGTTACTATCCGTACTCCTCTTGTCCGTACATCCAAATTGGGCTGCCAAACTAACCAATAATACAAAAAATATTAATTTTTTCAAATTCTTTCTCCTTTTTTATTACTTTACAATAGTTCACAATTTTTAAACTTTTCTAAATATATAATAAATATATATATTTTATCATATCATTTTTTTATTTCACCATCAACTTAATTTTAAAAATCTATAACGTAAAACTTTTATAAGTAAAAAAAGCGGAGAACTCGCATTAAAACTATGTAGTACTTTTTCTTATAAAATAAAAAAGAATTTTAAGTTTTATAAATTTTTGCCAGTACACAGCAAAGAGAGTCCATAGATATGTCCTCGAAAAACGATAGAGAGTGGAGCGGTTTTTCG
>JAUUSJ010000307.1 GCA_030841965.1 Blautia sp. | reverse complement strand
AACTGTAATAATAGTTGAGTTTTACAGTTGTTTTATTCTGTTTTAATATTTTAGCCGTAATAATAGTCGGGTTTTACGGTTGCTTTATCCAGTTTTGATATTTCAACTGTAATAATAGTTGAGTTTTACAGTTGTTTTATTCTGTTTTAATATTTTAGCTGTAATAATACTCGGGTTTTACAGTTAGTTTGGAGTATTTTGATATTTTAGCCGTAATAGTAGTTGGAATTTTACGGTTGCTTTAGTTTGTTTTAATATTTCAACTGTAATTGTAGTTAGATTTTACGGTTAATTTAGCATATATTGATATTTGAACTGTGAATGTAGTTATGGATAGAAGCAACTTTTCGATTAGCTAAACAGATATAGAAGTAATTTTTTAATCAGCGAACATAGATGATAATAGAAGCAATTTTTTAATCAGCGAACATAGATGATATAGAAGTAATTTTTTAATCGGTGAATTATAGATGATATATAGAAGCAATTTTTTAATCAGCGAACATAGATGATGAAGTAATTTTTTAATCGGTGAATTATAGATGTTATAGAAGCAATTTTTTTAATCAGTAAATATAGATATAGAAGCAATTTTTCAATTAGATAATATAGATATGGAAGCAATTTTTAATTAGATAATATAAATACAGAAGTAACTTCCCAATTATTTACTTGAATATAGGAAGTGCAGAAGCAACGGAGCAATGTCAAAAAACGGTCAGTTTTAGAAGTTAGTTTTTTGACAATAGTGGAGAGATTTTAGATTGTTTTGCCGATATACAGCCAAGAGAGCAAGCGGATATCTGCCCCGAAAATGATAGAGAGTGGAGCGATTTTTCGATATACTTAGCTTTGACGCCGGAGCACTGCCCCCGCAGCGTAGCTGCGAGTTTGCGGGAGGCGGCATATATCAGCGTATGTCGAAAAATCGTGGGAACGAACGTGTTTGCGGGACAGATATCTGTTTGCTCTATTAGCGTCGGGTAAAGCCAGTCCCTAAGAAAGTGGAAAATGAGGACAGATATCTGCTTGCTCTCTTGGCGTCTCCTCCCTAAAAAGAAAAAACAAATTCCCACAACCTTCCTCCCAAAAAATAAAACCTCTGTTTTTTAAGAGAACATACCCCCTATCTCTACTATCCTATGGAGAGGAAAGAAGAAAGAGGAGAGAAGAAAAGAGGAGAAAAGAAGAGAGAAAAAAGAGAAAGAGGAGAGAAGAAAAGAGGAGAAAAGAGGAGAAAAGAAGAGGAAAGAAAAAAGATGAACACGAAAAAGAAAAAATCATACCGTTGGCTATTTTTTATTCTAACTGCAGTTTTATTAATTGGAATTTCCCTCTGGCAGCTACTATCCCCTTATCTGGACCGATGGAACTCGGCGAGGGAGTATGAAAAGTTGGCGAGAGATTATGTGAAAGAAAGTTCAGAGCAGTCTTCTAATCAAGAGGAAGAAAAGCAAAAAAAGAAAGACTGGTGGCTTACGGATATAAAGATAGAATTTGACAAATTGAAAGAAGAAAACTCTGAGATTATAGCGTGGATTCGATTTGATAATCAAGATGAGCTTGCAATTAACTATCCCATCTTGTTCTCTGGGGATAATAAAAAATATCTGAGAAGAGATATTTACGGAAAACGCCATACCGCTGGAAGTTTATTTTTGGAGGGATTGAATCAGCCTGATTTTTCCGACTACTATAATATTATCTACGGTCATAATATGAGAGATGGAAGTATGTTCGGCAGTCTAAAGAAGTATAAGGACGAGGGATTCTGGGAGGAGAATCAGTATTTTACGGTCTATACAGAGACGACTGCTTATCGATATCGTATCTTTTCCTATGAGAATGCAGTCAATGGAGGTGAAGTCTATCAGGTCGGATATGAGCCTGGAGAGGAGTATGAAAGCTTTATTGACAATATGATAAGGCATTCGGATATTGAGACAGGGATAAAGCCTCAGTCGACTAATAAGATTTTGACACTCTCGACCTGTACAGGGAGTGGATATAGTAAAAGGTTTGCCGTACATGCAGTATGTATCGATACGCAGACGACAGATACGTCAAAATTGGAAGAGGAGGAGTTAGAAAAAGAAGTGGGGAAAGAAGAGTCAAGATAGGAAGAGACAAGAAAGAGAAGAGTTAGAAAAAAAGAAGTAGAGGAAGAAGAGCCAAGATGGAGAGAA
>JAUUSJ010000083.1 GCA_030841965.1 Blautia sp. | reverse complement strand
TAGGGCTTTCATCTCGGATACAAGTAACCGAGAATTCCCGCCTCAAATTCTTAAAATTATAAAACAATTATTTTCGCTAAAAAAAGAATTATATAGTGTTTCGCCAATACACAGCCAAGAGAGCAAGCAGATATCTCCTCCGAAAACGATAGAGAGTGGAGCGGTTTTTCGATATACTTAGCTTTGCCGCTGGAGCACTGTTTGAGCAGCGTAGCTGCGAGTTTGCGGGAGGCGGCAAAAATCGGCGTATGTCGAAAAACCGTGGGAACGAACGTGTTTGCGGAGGAGATATCTGCTTGCTCTCTTAGCGTCTCCCTCCCAACCTCCCCTATTCCCCTATTTCTCTATTCCCCTATTCTCCTCCCCTTATACGAAATTTTTTTTCATATATCTATTTTACACAAAAATTCCTTCCTTTTCCTCCCCAAAATCCCTTTTTTTCGTGCAAAACATAGAAAAAATTATTTTCGTCATTTTTGTAATTGACAATAATTATTTTTATGCTATACTAAACTTACAAAATTAATTATCGCGATATTAAAAATCATGAAACTATTTTACAAGAACCATCCACCAACAAACCAGGGTAGTTATCATATTTTCCACAACTACCCCACCTAATAAGGAGGAACTCAAGATGAGAATAAGAGAATTACTCGATATTCATTCCATTGACCTAAACGTCAATATTACATCCAAGCGAGCCGCCATCAACTATATGACCAAGATGATGGAAAAAGCCGGGAATTTAAAAGACAGAGCCGAATACGAAAAAGGAGTATTAGCCAGAGAAGAAGAAGGAACTACTGGAATCGGCGATGGAATTGCCATTCCCCACGCAAAATCTACCGCAGTAAAAAAACCAGGTATTGTCGCAATTATCTCCAAAAGTGGTATAGACTATGACTCTCTAGACGGTCAGCCTGTTCATCTGGCTTTCATGATTGCAGCACCGGCGGACGGTGCAGACCTCCATCTGACCGCTCTATCCAAGCTCTCCACGATGTTAATGATTCCTGGCTTTAAGGACTCTCTCCTAAACGCCTCTTCCCAAGAAGAATTTTTAAACATCATTGACCGACAAGAAAAAGAGCTTGGAGAGCGACAGACTCAAAAAGAAAAAGCATCTGCCTCCTACCGGGTTTTAGCTGTCACAGCCTGCCCAACTGGAATCGCCCATACATTTATGGCGGCAGAGAGTCTGGAACAAAAAGGAAAAGAGCTTGGAATCCCAGTCAAAGTAGAAACCCAGGGCGCTGACGGAACCAAGAATATTTTAACTGCTGAAGAAATCAATGCCGCCGAATGTATTATCATCGCAGCGGATAAAAATGTAGACCTAAAGAGATTTGACGGAAAACCTGTTATTGTCACAAAAGTTGCCTCAGGTATTCACAAGGCAAACGAACTTATTTTAGAAGCAGTGAGCGGAAAAGTTGCCATATATCACCATGACGGCTCTGAGACGGATACAACAGAAGAGACACATGAGGGAATCGGTAGACAAATTTACAAGCATTTGATGAATGGTGTATCTCATATGCTTCCATTTGTCATCGGCGGCGGTATCTTGATTGCACTTGCCTTTCTTTTTGATGACTATAGTATTGACCCTAGTAATTTTGGTAAAAATACACCTATCGCAGCCTACTTAAAAACAATCGGTGAGTACTCTTTCGGTATGATGTTGCCTATCTTATCTGGTTATATCGCGATGAGTATCGCTGACCGTCCTGGACTCGCAGTCGGTATCGTGGCTGGACTTGTGGCAAAAGCGGGAAGTACCTTCCTAAACCCAGCAGGTGGAGATGTCAATGCAGGCTTCCTCGGAGCGCTCTTCGCAGGTTTTGCGGCTGGTTACGTCGTTATCGGATTGAAGAAATTGACATCCAAGATTCCTCAATCGCTAAACAGTATTCGTCCGATGATTATTTATCCAGTATTCGGAGTTTTAATTGGCTCCATCGTTACAACATTTATCAATCCATTTATGGGCATCATTAATGATGCACTCTCCACTGGACTCAATAGTTTAAATGGAACAAGTAAAGTGCTCCTCGGTATTATTTGTGCTGGAATGCAGTCTGTCGATATGGGCGGTCCTGTCAATAAGACATCCTATGTATTTGCTACTTCACAGCTCGCAGAGGGAAACTTCGAGATTATGGCAGCTGTTATGGCAGGTGGTATGATACCTCCACTTGCAATTGCTCTTTGCACTACATTTTTTAAAAATCGCTTTACCAAAAAAGAGCGTGAGTCTGGTATGGTTAACTATCTTCTCGGATTATCTTTTATCTCCGAGGGAGCCATTCCATTTGCAGCGAGCGACCCAATCCGTGTCCTACCAGCTTGTATCATTGGTTCTGCGACGGCAGGCGGATTATCCATGTTTTTTAGCTGTACACTAAGAGCGCCACACGGCGGCATCTTCGTACTTCCAACTATCGGAAACCCACTTATGTACGCCCTCTCCATTTTAGTTGGCTCCATTGTCGGTTGCCTGATTCTCGCAGTATTGAAGAAACCTCTGCCAAAGGAAAAGTCAGAACTATAATGGATTTGAACTTTACATAGAGAAATCATCATTATTTTTTAGAAAGGAAAACACAGTTTTTCCCAAAATACGGAAATATTGTGCCAGATAACTACAATGAAACAAAAATCTGCCAAAATGGCATTAGAACTCATAGAAGATGGAATGACCATCGGTCTGGGAGGCGGCTCAACTGTCGCCCTCCTAATTGAAGAATTGGAACAGGCAAAGAAAAAGATTACTGCTGTGACACCATCCGCAGACACAATGGAACTTTGTCTTCTCCATCATATTCCAGTTAATTCTCTGGAAACAACGACAAAAATCGACCTCGCCTTCGACGGATGTGATGAGCTTGATAAGAATTTAAATGCTCTAAAAAGCTGTGGAGGTATCCATACAAGAGAAAAAATTGTCGCATCTATGGCCGATACCTATATTTTATTTGCAGACAGCGAGAAATACAGCGATACTTTGCGATTCCACTATCCAGTTACGGTAGAAGTTATCCGCTCTGCCAGATATTTGGTAAAAAGAAAACTGACCGAGATGGGAGCTATCGTAACCGAGAGAAAAAGCAACCAAAAAGCAGGTCTTCTCATCAGCGACGACGGAAATTATCTGATGGAAGCCAAATTTTCTTCCGTGAAAGATATCAAACTTCTCTCCCAGACATTAGATGCCGTTCCCGGTATCGTGGGACATAGCCTCTTCTTCGGAATCGCAAAAAAAGCAATTATAGCAAGAAACGATAAAATCGATATGATAGAAATACGATAATTGAAATAGAAAGGAATAGTGAACGAAAATGAAAAATTTAAATTGGGGTATTCTTGGAACAGGATGGATTGCTCACGAGATGGGCGAAGCATTAAACGCAGTAAATGGTGAGATTTACGCTGTCTGCGACGTAAGCTTAGAAAATGCACAAAAATACGCAGATGAGTTTGGCGTGACAAAAGCTTATGGGAATGCCGATGAGATGATTGCGGATGAGAATATCGATATCATCTATATCGCAACTCCACATAACCTCCACTATCAATTCCTCCTAAAATCAGTAAACGCTGGAAAACATGTATTTTGTGAGAAATCTATCACAGTAAACAGCCGTCAATTAGAGGAATGTGTGGCAATCGCAAAAGAAAAAGGTCTTGTCATCTGTGACGGTATGACTCTTCTTCATATGCCTCTATACAAAAAACTCAAAGAAATGATAGATGCAGACGCCATCGGCGATATAAAAATGATACAAGTCAACTTTGGAAGCTGCAAGGAGTATGATATTAAAAACCGCTTCTTCTCGAAAGATTTAGCTGGAGGGGCCCTCCTAGATATCGGTGTCTATGCCACAACTTTCGCCCGCTATTTTATGAAGAGCAAACCAAATGTCGTTCTCACAACGGCCAATTATTTTGAGACCGGCGTGGATGAGACAAGCGGTATCATCCTAAAAAATCCAGACGGACAGATGGCAGTTATGGCACTCACTATGCGAGCAAAACAACCAAAACGAGGTGTCATCGCAGGAGAGAAAGGGTTCATTGAAATCTGCGAATATCCAAGAGCAGCTAAAGCCACAATCACCTACACCCAGACAGGTCATACTGAAACTATCGAAGCTGGAAAAACAGAAGAAGCTCTCCAATACGAAGTTCGCGATATGCAAGATTATGTGAGAAATCATACTGGTCAAGAAAATCTTCAAATCATCCGCGATGTCATGGAAACATTAACTGCTGTGAGAAATCAATGGGGAATGGTATATCCATTTGAATAGCTAATACTTAGAGCATATAGAATCCCTAATCCCAGAACCCTCCCAATACAAAAAGAGATGCTGTAATACTAGAATTCATAGTTTTTTCTACAGCATCTCTTTTATTTGATATTATTAGATTGCTACTTTGCTGTTGTTGCTTCACTTGCTGCATCAGCTGTCGTCGCTGCCTTGTCTGTCTTTTTTGCTTTCTCTGTGGAAGCAGCTGTCGTCGTTTTGCTATCTGCAGTCGTATCCTTACCCGAGCTATCTGACTTAGCTTCAGTAGAACTATTCTCTTTTGCCGTCGTCTCTTGCTCACTAGCATTTTCTGCCGTTGTTTCCTCTGTCGTCTCCGTAGATGCACTTTCTGTGCTCTCATAAAAGACAATCTTATCCATCGCCTCTTGGTCTACATCCTTATCTGCATCCCATTTCTCCTCTAAATCTGTCGTCCACTCTGTGTACTCTCTCTCATACTCCTCTTGCTGCCTTTCTTGTACAATCTCGGACTTCTTCTCCTCTGTCGCATCCTTATCTGTCAAGGCAACCAGCTTCGCAATTACATATCCCGCATCTGTATCGATAACACCTGTCGTCTCTCCGTCTTTTAATTTATAAAGCTCCGTCTCGAAAGCCTCACCCTCCACAGACTCGCCCTTTGAAAATGTCTCATCTGTCGTGCTCTCGATATCATATTCCTTTGCCAAATCCTCAATACTTGTTCCATCTTGCAGCTTCTGATAAGCCTCATCTGCTTTCTTCTTCTGGGCTGCCAGCTCTTTTTTGCTCATATTAGAAGTCTCGCCCGACTCCTCGTCTGTCTTTGTCTTAGGAAAAACAAGCTTATAAATTGTCGTCTGTCTTGCCTCCTCATCTGAGACCTCTGTATCCGTATCCTCAATCATCTTCTGACGAACCTTGCTCGCAAGTGCATTCTGTTCATAAAGCTTCTGAATTAACTCCTGATTCGCACCAGTCTCCTCCATAATCGCCTTACCTTCATCCTCATTCACAAACGCCTTCGCACTCTTTTTGGCTTTCTTTACCTCAGCGTCTGTCAGAGAAATTCCAAGCTCCTCGGCCTTCTTATTCAACACAACAATATGCTTAATCTGGTCAATCACACTTTCCTTTACTGAAGTTTCAAGCGTAACGGCATTCCCCTCGTCATCCGTGGATACCTCTGTCGTCCAGAGAGAGTCGCCGAAAATACTGCCATACTGTGACTCATACTTCGCTTTGGAAATATCCGCATAAAGCCAAACCTCATCCAAGTTTACATCTACACCGTCATAAGTAAAAACCTTCTGCTTACTCTGCTCACTTGCCGTTGAGCCATTACATCCTGTAAAACAAAGACTTCCAGCCAATGCCAAGGCAAAAATAGCTTCTGTCTTCTTTAACCATCTTCTCATATCTCTCTATAACACCTTTCTATTCTTCCTATATATGATGCAAAAGGTCCTTTGACCCTGGTATCATATATACGAAGTTATATTCTTTCTATCTTAATATCATCTTTATCTTTTTGCCTGTTTTTCATTATAGTATATTTGTGAAATGCTGTCCAGTGTATTTGTTGTGAATTTAAATAAGTCTTTTGGAATTTTATCATTCATCTGCGCTAGAATTTGAGAGATTTAGAAAGATTTGAAAAAGGGATACAAAAAGTAGCTTGAGAGAAAATGCAAAGAGAGATTTTTGGAAAAGACGCAAAGAGGGTAGAGACAGACGCAAAGAAAGGTCAGAAACCAGAATACGGATTTCGACCTCTCTCTCATCAAACTCACTATAGACTCACTATTTTTTAATTTTATTTAATTCTGCGTTGAGCTCTAACATTTCCTCCTTTGTCATTGGCTCTAAACCAGCAGTTCCCATCATTCCTATCATACGCAATACAGTGAAGCTACTCAGCATTTTTAGCATTTTATCATTAAAAATCGGCTTACTCTCTCCCGCCTCGTTGTCTTTCTTTGGTCTACGACTGAGAATATCGCCTATTAAACTTAGGAATTTACTCTTACCTTCCTCGGTACTCACGATATCTTCCACTGTATCATTCAATGAGAAATACCCTTCTGGCTCTGTAATATCAAACCAGTTCAGCACGGCACCTTCTTCAATCAATCGATACGCCTCATTGAATTTTTCTACTTTGCGAATATGGCTCTCATCTTTATATTCCCCCGCAACAGCGACCAATGTAGATTCGCCTTCATTTGGTACTTGGAAATAGAAGAAATGGTCTGGAGCCTCCTGTTTTCCAAGGCTTTTTCCATTTACAAATAGCTCTACTTCTGGCAAATTGGAATAAACAGTAATCTTCGTCTCAGACTCTACACGGTCTACATATCGTTTGCCACAGATATGCACAAATGGTTCATCGGAAAGCCATGCCTTATATGCATAAAATGCATCCTTTTTATATTTACGGTCAAAAGTAATCAAACCTTTATGGTTTTGTCCATTCTCTCCACCTTCATTTCTCGCATCAGCTCCAAAGTCAAACATATTCCATACATGAGTTGCCCATAAATATGGTCTCGTATAAAGCTGTTTAATGAGCTCTTCATGATAATGTGCCTGATATTCCTCCGTATAATCTCCTGCTTTCGGATTAGAATTATGCCAATCCAGAGCCTCACATCCATATTCACTCACACCAATTGGAATATTTGGAAATTCTTCGTGGAAATGGTCGAACCATGGACCATTCATCTCGATACTTCCTCCGTACCATCCAAAATAGTGATTATAGGAAACCGTATCTGGTATCTGGATATATGGGTCATGAATATCGCACATAGATACGACAGCCATTGTTGTCTTTCTCGTCTTATCCATCTCATGCACCATATCATTTAATATTCTGTGATTTTCTAATAAATCCTCCGTAGAGCTTCCTGACATTGTAATCTCATTGGACAATCCCCATACTACAATGCTTGGATGATTATAATTTTGTACAATCAATTCTTTCATCTGAGAAATTGTATTCTCACGACCGTCTGACATATGACGAGAAATATATGGTATTTCAGCCCAGATTACCATTCCTCTCTCATCACATAAGTCATAGAAATATTGGTCATGCTGATAATGTGCCAGACGAATCGTAGTAGCTCCCAGCTCACAAATCAAATCCATATCTTCCTTATGATGCTCTGGAAGAAGGGCGTTTCCCAATCCCCATCTATCCTGGTGACGAGATACACCGCGCAGTGGATAACATTCTCCATTCAAAATAAATCCCTTTTGTGCATCAATCTCATAGGTACGGCAACCAAATCGGGTGCTGACCATATCCAATGCTTCTTCTCCTTCCTTCAATACAGCCTGTGCGGTGTAAAGGTATGGATCTTTCTTTCCATTCCATAGATGTACATAAGGTATATGAAGTGAGACAGAAGTATCATCTGCCTTCTTACATTCCTCTGCAACGATATTTCCTTCTCTGTCTTTTATCGTGTAAACTACTGTCTGTCCCTGCTTTGCATTAGTCAAGAATACTTCCATCTCAACCTTTGCATTCACCCCATCAATCTCTGGGGTAACCTTAATTCCAGGACCTCCGTAATAATCTAAATCAAAATGAGATTCATTTACAGCAATCAGATTCACATCCCTATAAATTCCTCCGTAGAATGTAAAGTCTGCCATCTGTGGATATACCGTCTGATTCTCACTATTGTCCACTGCAATCACAATGAGATTATGTTCTTTTAAACTGTCAGTCATATTCACTCTCCAGGTGGAGTATCCCCCATCATGATGTGCTAATTTTTCTCCATTGACATATACATCTGCGGATGAATTTGCGCCTAAAATTTCTAGATAATATTGCTCGTTCTCTGGCAAATCGCTTTTTAAAATTTCTTTCGCATAATAACAAGTACCTCTATAATAATCGGCTCCTCCATCTTGTCCATCAATCTCATTCCAGCAGTGAGGAAGATTTACCCAATACCAATTTTGTGGCATTACCTCTGGCACATAATCGGCCTCTTTTGAAAACGCCCATTTTTTATTTAAACTTCTATATTCCCTCATTTGCAACTACCTCCCTATTCATTATAATTTCCGGATTGTTCTCTTCTTCGTGCCAACTCTGCACAGTTTTCTTCCACACGTTTTTTATTCAATGGATAAAGGAAGATTAACACGATTCCAAGTGCAGTTAAACCAATAATCGGCACGATACAGGAAATATTAAAAATTCCCTGTGTGACAGCTGGATCAAATGCGGTTGCCTTTGTATATCCAATTATACTCAACAAACCTCCGACCATACCAGAAGAAAATGCCTGTCCAAGCTTTCTTGCAAAGGAATACACAGCATAAATTGTACCATCTTCTCGAATTCCATTTTTTACCTCTGCATCATCAATTACATCCGTAATCATAGCCCAGATTACTGTGTTGAAGAAACCAAGTCCAATAAACCCAAGTGTATAGAATACAATATATACATAAGGATTTTGTGGTTTTACAATAAAACAAATCAAAAATACAACTGCACCTGAAAGACTACTCACGATAGAAAGTTCTCTCTTACCAAACCTTGACGCAAGTCGTGCTGCAAGCGGAGCACAAATAAACAATACGGCAAGACTTCCTAAAAGCTGAGATATAGACTGTGCTGTCGCTGAACCATAATAGTTTGGAAATACATAACCCGATAATCCCTGCATACTAAGCTGTGCCAATAAAAGTAAAATTGCAGCTACAATAATTCCAATAAGCGAACGATTTGTAATTAAACTCTTTAATAATTTTCCCATTTCAAGCTTCTGATTATTCGCCTCTACTGGAACACGTTCTGTCACCATATTAAAGCAAAGCAAATAACAGATAACGGCACAAATACTAAATACTCCTGCAATGATTGTCATACGTGAACCAGACAAAACAGGATTGCCATCCACTGTCACGTAGGCGAATATCGGTGTTCCGACCCCAATTGCCATATTGGCTAACATAGAACCAATCGTTCTCCAGGTAGAAAGCTCTGCTCGATCTCCTGGATCTGCTGATATCGCTGACGCCATCGAACCGTAAGGAATATTGATTGACGTATAGAAAATCGACCCCCATAACAGATAAGTAATTACCATCCAGGCAATTTTAAATCCATATGCCATATTTGCAAACGCAGACTGGTAAATCAAAAAGGAGGCGATAGCTACCGGTCCGCACATGCGCTTAAGCCACGGCTTAAATTTTCCATCCTTCGTAGGCTTTGACCTATCTACAATCTGTCCCATGGTAACATCCGTGAAAGCATCCACAAAACGTGCTGCCATCATTAATCCGCCGACTACTCCTCCTGCAATTCCCATGACATCCGTATAAAATTTCAGCATGAACATGGAAGATAGCGTAAAAGTAAAATCATTCGCAAAGTCGCCGAACATATAGCCGACTTTATCTCTCATTCCAAACGGTCTGAGACTTCTTTTTTTCTCCATAAGTACCTCCTCATATCTTTCTTTTTTCTTTTCGTGATTTCGCATTTTTCTAACGCTTCTTATGTGCTAGTAAAATTAATATAGCATTATACGGATATGCTAAGTACATATGATTTTCACGTTTTATAGCACAATTATCGATTTTTCTTGTATTTAACTGAAAATTGTATGATAATAATATAAAATCATATGATTACAGGAGGATTTCTTATGTTTTATGACAATGTTCTTACTTACGTCCGCTCGGTACTAAAAAACGACCATATTCCATCTTCTGTTTTGACAGAACCTTTTGAACATATTGAAACGCTTGACCTTGGATTACGGAAAAGTTTACTTCAAGATTTTGACAAAACAGAAAGTTTTCGTGTATTTACTGAAATGTGCGCTGAAAATACGCTCTACTATTGTACAGACATTTATTATTGCAGCTATGTAGTCATGCGTCTTCCCAATCCCGACCAAAAGCAGTATTTCTTTGTCGGTCCGTTTACCTATATCGAGGTAACTCAAAAAAATTTTCTTACCCTGATGGAGAAACTAGATGTCCCAGCCAACCTACTCCCCGTACTGGAAAACTATTACTATAATCTAGCTTTTGTCGGTTCTGAAAATCATTTTAAAAATTTAATGATAACCTTTGCAGATACCATCTGGCCGGGAACTCCTGGTTATACGATCGACACTATTGAGGGCAATCCATGGAGCATCCCTCATGCCCAGGAATTTGTCACAGATTTGGAACAATCCTATCTGCTACCCATGAATATAAAAGCGCTCGAAGAACGATATGACTTTGAAAATCGATGTGTTCAGGCAGTTGTCCAAGGCAATGTCTCGATCATCGATCAATTATGTTCTTACGGAAATACGATTAATTTCATCCCACGTCAACATAATTCTCTGCGCGATTATAAAAATTATATGATTATTATCAATACTATACTGCGTAAAGCCGCCGAACAAAGTGCCGTTCATCCTATTTATTTAGACCAACTGTCTAAAAAATTTGCAAAAAAAATAGAAGCACTTACCTCCATCCCAAATCATACTCTGGAAAGAGAAATGCTTTACAAATACTGTTTACTCGTTCACAATCGTTCCCTAAAAGGATATTCTCCTATTATTCAGAAGGTATTAAGCTATATTAATCTGAATTTAACTAGCGATTTAAGCTTGAAACCACTCTCTGAAATGTTCAATATTAGTGCGGGATATCTGTCCACACTTTTTAAAAAAGAAACGGGAAATACTCTGACCGATTATGTAAACAAACAGCGTATCGAATATGCCATTCTCCTTTTGAATGCCACAGATTTGCAAATACAAACTATCGCTTGCTATTGTGGAATCCCCGATACTAATTATTTTACAAGAACCTTTAAGAAATTCAAAGGCATGACGCCAAAAAAATACAGAGAGCTAATTCACTCAAAGTCTCCAGCTTAATCTGTCGTTAGCAGACGCAAAAAGAGCCAACCGATATGCCCTCGAAAAACACGTTCATTCCCACAGTTTTTCGAGGACATATCGGTTGGCTCTCTTTGCGTCTTTCTTCTCTTCATCACCCTTTCTCAAAATCCAAAAACCTGGTTCCTTGAAAGGATAACTTTCCAAACTCTCCCTCGGATAATAACCCATACTCTCTGTCATCTACAGAAAATTCCATCTGCTCTCCATCATCCGCCTGAAAAGTCACATAATGCGTCGTACAAGACACCATCTGCATCCTGCTCACATCATTCACATCTCCTCCGATGGGTCTTTGCGTATAAGAGACCTCGGCCCTCTTTCCAACAATCTTACAAGGTATCGTCAACCTTGGCGAATGATTATTCTGATTCCACTCCTTCGTATCCTTCACTAAATTCGCCGCTATAAACGCTGCCACCATCGCAAATACCATTAGAAATAAAAGCTCAAAAACTAATGCTTCACTCCCCCACATTTTCCTTACCTCCTGTCATTCATAAGTATACTTATCTGGAACATATTATGTCATCCGATACGCTATACTAGCAGACATACTATACTGCCTCTTCTAATAAAAGACAGCTTAGCCATCCGTCCTACAAGTATAGTTTATTCGTTTTATATCTCTCATAATATCTTTCGTATTTTTGACAAAAAGGTAACTAATTTTTTTCAAAAATCTTTCTTTTTTATTCTCCAATCAATTACTTCTGCCTTTCTCAAACCTTCAAAGAATCTCAAACTATCCAAAACTACATCAGCAATCCCCGAATACTCTTTACAACCTCCTTCACCTTCTCCACTCTCTTCTTCTTTGGCACCTTCGACACATCGAGTAAAAAGCAAGGATTTCCCGCCAACTGAAGCGTCATCTCACGTCCATACGAACCTACCATATCCTGAATCAATTCCACCTTCACTGGAGCTTTTGGATTCATCTCAAATCGAATCTTATTTCCCTCCTCCTTAATCTCTAAGAGATACGCATCATGGGCCATCGTCTTAATCGTCGCTATCTGAAGCAAGTTTTGCACACTGTCTGGCACCTGTCCATATCGGTCAATCAACTCATCCAGCATATCTTCCCTCTCCTCATCATTTTCAATACTGGCAATCCTCTTATAAAGTTCCAATTTTTGCGCCTCATTTTTCACATAGGTAGAGGGAATATAAGCATTCACATCAATATCAATCGCCGTAGCAAACTCTTCCTCTTCTTTCTCCTCCCCTTTTAATCTCTTCACCTCGCTGTTTAACATCTTACAGTATAAATCATATCCGACCGCCTCCATATGTCCAGACTGGTCGGCACCGAGAAGATTTCCCGCTCCTCGAATCTCCAAGTCTCTCATCGCAATTCGGAATCCAGAGCCGAGGTCGGTAAACTCACGAATCGTCTTTAGCCTCTTTTCGGCGACCTCTCGAAGTTGTTTATCTCTCTTATACATCAAAAAGGCATACGCTGTTCGATTTGACCTTCCAACTCTTCCTCGAAGCTGATAAAGCTGAGATAAACCGAGCTTATCCGCATCATGAATAATCATTGTATTTACATTAGAGATATCCAATCCAGTCTCAATAATCGTCGTCGATACGAGAACATCAATCTCCTTATTAATAAAATCAAACATAATTTTCTCAAGCTGTCTCTCACTCATCTGTCCATGAGCATATGCCACCTTCGCATTCGGAACTAATTTTGCCACCGTCGCTGTAATCTCATCGATACTGCTCACTCGATTATATACATAATAAACTTGACCGCCGCGGCTAAGCTCACGATTGATTGCCTCTCGAACCATCTCGTCATTATACTCAAGCACATACGTCTGAATCGCTCTTCTATCGACAGGAGGCTCCTCGAGAACACTCATATCTCGAATTCCGACCAGACTCATATGGAGCGTTCTAGGAATCGGCGTCGCAGACAGAGAAAGCACATCGACCGTCTTTTTCATTCCCTTAATCTTCTCCTTATGGTTCACTCCAAACCTCTGCTCCTCGTCGATAATCAGCAATCCCAAATCCTTAAAATCCACTGTTTTTGACAAAACTCTATGCGTTCCAATGACAATATCCACCTGTCCTTTTTTCAATCCCTCGATAATCTTTCTCTGATTCGCAGGCGTGACAAAGCGAGAGAGCATCCGAATCTGAATCGGATAATCTTTCATCCTCTCAACAAATGTACTATAATGCTGCTGCGCCAAAATAGTCGTAGGTACGAGATAGACAACCTGTTTTCCATCCATCACCGCCTTAAAGGCAGCTCGTATCGCCACCTCTGTCTTTCCGTATCCCACATCTCCACAGATTAAGCGGTCCATAATCTTATGACTCTCCATATCCCTCTTCGTATCCGCAATCGCCGTCAATTGGTCCTCAGTCTCATCAAATGGAAATAACTCCTCAAACTCCTTTTGCCAGACGGAATCCTTGGAAAAAGCAAAGCCTTTTTGCTGCTGACGAATCGCATAAAGCTCCAATAAATTTTGTGCCGTCTTTTTCACTCGTGTTCGGACTTCTTTTTTCGTCTTCTCCCAGTCATTGCTGCCGAGTTTATTAAGCTTAGGTTTCTTTGCATTGACACTCGCATACTTTTGAATCAAATCAAGCTGGGAAGCCAAAATAAAAAGTGTGCTTCCTCCCTGATACTCAATATTAATATAATCCTTATAAACTCCATCTACTTCAATCTGCTCAATTCCACGGTAAATTCCAAGCCCGTGATTTTCATGCACGACATAATCACCGACGGACAATTCCGCAAAAGAATGAATTCGGCTCCCACTATGCTCACTCTTCTTTTTTTTCTTCGGTTTTGCCGACTTAATCGAAAAAATATCTCTCTCCGAAATCACAACTAATCTCAATCTTGGATACTCAAATCCCCTCTTAAGCACCCCATTAATCACCATAATTTCCCCGTCCACTAAAACATGGTCCCGGTCACTCGAAAAAAAAGCTGAAATTTCATTTTCCCGTAAATCCTGTGCCAATCTCTTCGCTCTCGTCGTGGAAGGAGAGACGAGCAATATCTTATATTTCTTCTTCTTAAAGCCATCCAAATCTTCTTTTAACTGCTCAAAACTATTTTGATAAGACATAATCTCCTTCGTCTCGATATAAAATTCATGCCGAATATTCGCCTTTTTGATATCATAGATTAACATACTAAGACAGACCGTTCTCTTGCGAAATAATCTCGCCATGGCATCTTCTGTCGAGAAAATCACCTCCGCCTGAGACGGTAAAATATAGCCCGCCTCAAGTCTCCCCTTCATACTCTCAGAAACTTCCGTCTCAAATACCTCGCTCTGCTCCTCTATTCGATTTGGCTCATCAAGGAAAAAAACAGAATTATTTCCAAAATAATCCATAAAAGACACCGTCTCCTCATAGAAATAGTGAATCAAGCTATCATCCTCAATCTTATCGAGTTCTAAAATCTCCTCCTTAATCTCCTCCACATAATCTCTCACACGGGCATATTCTTTCGTCTGAAAATTATCGTGAAACGCCTGCATCACTCTTTTCCCTTCCTGCTCAAGCCTTTGAATGCCCTCATATATTCTCTCCTTTGTGAGAATCATCTCCGCAGCAGGATAAATACATAGCCTATCTATCGTCTCAATCGACCTCTGACTCTCAATATCAAAGCTTCGTATCGAGTCAACCTCATCTCCCCAAAACTCAATTCGATAAGGACATTCCTCTGTCAATGGAAAAATATCTAAAATGCCTCCGCGCACAGAAAACTGTCCCGCCATCTCAACTAAATCCGTCCTCTCATACCCAAGCAAATTTAACTTTTTCTCCATATTCTCCATCTCAACCAGCTGTCCCACCGAAATCTCAATAACCTGTTTTTTCAACTCCTCCAAGGGAATAAGCTGGTCCATCAAAGCTTGAAAAGTCAACACAATCGTCGCGCTCTCATCCTCTATAATATGTTTCAAAACATCCAATCTCTGCTGCGCTATCAAATTTCCATGGATATCTGCACTATAAAATAAAACATCCTTCGCTGGATACAAAAAAACAGAATGGTCAAAAAACCGATAATCCTCCCATATTTCCTTTGCCCTATCCTCACTGTACGTCACAATAATTTTATACTTCGCCTCGCGAGCCAAACTATCAATAAGATGACATTTCTGCGTATCAATACAGCCTGAGATATGAATCGGAAACTCATTTCTCGACACCGCTCTCTCCATTTCTTCAAATTGCTGCGACTCCCTCAATGGTTCATATAAAAGTTCCATTCTGTTCCTCCTTCCAGATTTTTCTATCTCCATTTTCACACCATTTTTAGGGAACTACGAATCCCATAGTTCCCTCTTTATACATCTATCTCTCTCCACCAAGCGACATATTTATTTATACATCTTTTGATGGCTTTTTATTATACAAATTCATCGCCTGTTCTATCTCTCCGGCAACGATAAGCTCCACGGCATCCTCTGCCTTCAAAATCGCCTCATCCATAAGCTCTCTATCAGCCTTTGGAATATTCCCAAGCACGTACGCCGCCAAATCCTGTCCAGGCTTCTTATCCCCAACTCCAATCTTTATCCTTGGGAAATCGCTTGAATTTAAGCAGGCAATAATACTCTTCATTCCATTATGCCCTCCGGCACTTCCCTTTTTCCGAATACGAATCCTACCTACATCAAGGCTAATATCATCAAAAATAATCAAAACATCCTCTGGCTCCACCTTATAATATGCCGCAATCTGCTGGATACTATCCCCACTCAGATTCATAAAAGTCTGTGGCTTCGCCAAAATGACCTTTTGCCCTGCAATAACACCCTTTCCAACTAACGCCTTATGCTTCTTCGTATCAACTGAAATACCATATTTTTGTGCTATCTTATCTATCGCCATAAATCCAACATTATGTCTTGTCCCTTCATACTTAGCTGTCGGATTTCCAAGTCCTGCTATAATCTTCATATCTCTTAGGCTCCAATGCTCGCAACCTCAGTCATGAGAAGAGCCTCTCTCCTTTCTATCCAATCAATCAAATACCATCATATGATAAATTTTAACTCTCACAGAATTTTATTATAACTAGTAAAAACATTTTTGTCCAGCATTATCAAGGGGGATGGTAGGGGAAAATTTTCGTGAATTAGATGATTTTTGGGGGGTATTAGATAGTTTTGGGGTAATGGGGAGAGACGATGAAATAGATGGAGGTAGACGCTAAGAGAGTTGGGGACAGACGATGAGATAGATGGAGGTAGACGCTAAGAGAGTTGGGGACAGACGATGAGATAGATGGAGGTAGACGCTAAGAGAGTCCGTCGATATGTCCTCTAAAAACACGTTCGTTCCCACGGTTTTTCGACATACGCTGATTTTTGCCGCCTCCCGCAAACTCGCGCCTACGGCACTCAAACAGTGCTCCAGCGGCAAAGCTAAGTATATCGAAAAACCGCTCCACTCTCTATCGTTTTTAGAGGACATATCGACGGACTCTCTTGGCTGTGTACTGGCAAAGCACGATAAAAGTCATGTTAACATTCTTTTTTTAGAAAAAAATCTCAACATATTTATTTATGTTTTACTCTACTGATAAGTTCTTCGATAATGACACTTAGCAACATACAAATGCCACATACTACTCCCATATAAATGCCTATTGTTGTACCTATATACTTTGTCCCTGATTTTGTCAGCTCGTAAATAGGCATTCCAAGTATTTTAACAGTTAATGTATCTATATTTGTGCTGTATGCATTCACATAGCTAAAATAAATTACGACACTCATCAATATCATTGCAACTACAAATCCGATTATTAATGCAGCTATGATTTTCATTTTTTTCTTCATTTTTACTCCTTTTTGTTCACAACAGCTTATCTGTTAGTATTTCAGTGGTATGTATATTGCTCCATATACTTACCGTAACCATTTCCAGTTGAATTTTAAATTTTTCTATTCCTGTATATCCACATTATACCAGTTCCATATATTCTCTACAACAAAAATCTAATCTGACTGCATACTGACTTTGCCACTTCAGAGCGATAAAATGGATGCTCACAACTCAATTCAAAAGATGGGAAAACATAATTCTTTCTCATTCATTATTTCTTTCCTAGCCTACACAAAGAACATATAAATCCTTTCACTCTACCAATACACAGACAAAAGAGAAGGCAAATATATTAGCATAGCAAATCTACACTAAAATTCCCGCCAATACACAGCCGAGAGAAGAGGTAGATATATTGGCATAACAAATCTACACTGAAGTTCCCGCCAGTACACAGCCGAGAGAGGAGACAGGGATATGCCCAGCAAACGATAGAGAGTGGAGCGATTTTTCGATATACTTAGC
>JAUUSJ010000306.1 GCA_030841965.1 Blautia sp. | reverse complement strand
CAGCGTATGTCGAAAAACCGTGGGAACGAACGTGTTTTTAGAGAACATATCGACGAACTCTCTTCGCGTCTGTCCCCACCAAACTCAAATTATCAATTATCCGATATATTTTTTGGCAATAGTATCAATACCATCTGGATTTTCTAGAATCCAAGTAGCGTAATCTGTCTTACTTTCTGCTACTGTCTGACCAAGTTCTACTAAAAATGCAGGGATTTTTTCGGATATAATGGTACCGACTTCATATCCCATCTTTTCTTTTCCCTCGTAGTCATTTCCATTTACATAGAGTAAAAATGCAGGACATGGTTTTCCATCTACACGAGCGGATGCACCCCTAAATCCGATAGAACCTGTCTGGTGTGTTCCACAGGAAGATGGACATCCGGAGATATGAATCTGTGGAAGTGCTCCGTCTGGGATATTCGCCTCCCTAACTGCCTGTACACATTCTGCGAGAAGTGCCTGAGAGTCGCGAAGACCAACCTGGCAGATGCTGGCACCGATGCAGCTTACGGATGTCTCAAATAAAGTTTGGGCACCGTCTTTTGTGATGTCTAAAATTTTAGCAGCTTCCTTTGCGGTTAAGTTGATAATATAAGCTGTCTCGTCAGGTGCGATACGAACTTCAGCATCCTCGATATCCGCCAATGCGTCATTTAAGTTGGATAATGTATCGACAGAAGGCTGTCCACCGATTGGATGCCATATAACGGTGTAGAGACCATCTTGTTTTTGTGGAAGGATTCGTTTATCTTCTATTGTTCCATCTCCAGTTTTCTTGCTCTCGATAGATACGACTTCGATATCCAAATCTTCTCCAGATGCAAAAACTTCGTCTAATTTTTCAAGATAAGCTTTTTTATAATTCTCAGCTCCGCCTAAAATATCTTGCATATAGCGAGTGCGGGCTTTTCCTCTATTATTATAGTCGCCGTATGTTGTAAAGGTAAGCCACATAGCTTTTACATAGTATAAAATCTTTTCTGGCTCGATAGCTTCAGCGACTTTGACGCCGAATTTTGGATTATTTCCAAGTCCGCCTGCACTGTATACATCGAATTTACCATCTGGTCTTGACACGAAGCCGAGGTCACGGAAGGTGGCATGTGGCATATTCTTTGGAGAGTTTGAGAAACAGATTTTCAGTTTTCTAGGCATTTTTGGTGCGTTGATGAAATTCATCATATATTTTCCCGTTATCTCTGCGTAAGGTAAAACATCAAAATTTTCTCCTATTTCCACGCCAGATAGAGGAGAACACATAATATTTCGTGGGAAATCTCCACCTCCACCCATTGTGACGATATCTACGTCGAGGGCTGCTTCCATAATATCGCATACTTTTTCTTGAGTTAAGTTATGAAGTTGGACTGCTTGGCAGGTGGTAAAATGTACCATTTCTACCTGATGTTTTTTGATGGATTCTACGATAAAAGCAAGTTTTTCTTTTGTGATACGACCTGCTGTCATGCGAAGACGAAGCATATTAAAGGAATTTCTCTGAGCATAGCTTCCGTAGCGCCCAGAAAAGCCTTTGTATTCATTTTTCTTCATTTCTCCGCTGTAGAATTGGGCTGTTTTTTCCCTGAAAGTCGGAATATCTTTTTTCCAAGATTGAGGGTCGATGATATTAATATTCATAATTATATTGAAGCTCCTTTCTGATAAAAATAGGTATTGTATTTCAATTTTTTGTTGTATAGGTTTTCCGTTTTTAGTATAGCTTAATTGAAAAATAATATCAAGGCGGAAAAGGATTTTGGTGTGTAAGTTTTTTGAGGTATTTAATGGAAAGATGGAAAGAGATGTTAGAAATTGTTGAGAGGGGTTGAGAGTGGAGATAGACGCAAAGAGAGGTAGAAGATATGTCCTCGAAAAACGCGTTCGTTTCCACGGTTTTTCGACATACGCTGATTTTTGCCGCTTCCCGCAAACTCACGCCTACGGCGCTCAGACAGTGCTCCAGCGGCAAAGCTAAGTATATCGAAAAACCGCTCCACTCTCTATCGTTTTTCGAGGACATATCTTCTACCTCTCTTTGCTGTGTATTGGCGAAACGTTAGTAATATGTCATGATGTTGGGGTCAAAAGGTTTTTTGACCCCTATGATACCCGAAAGGAGGCAGGTGAGGAAAGTCCGAGCTTCACGGTCAAAAGGTCTTTTGACCCCTATGATACCGAATTGCTCCGCACAATGTGCTCC
>JAUUSJ010000082.1 GCA_030841965.1 Blautia sp. | reverse complement strand
GTGGAGCGGTTTTTCGATATACTTAGCTTTGCCGCTGGAGCATTGCCCCCGCACCAAAGGTGCGAGTTTGTGGGAAGCGGCATATATCGGCGTATGTCGAAAAAACGTGGGAACGAACGTGTTTTTAGAGGACATATTGACGGGCTCTCTTTGCGTCTGTCCCCACCTCACTCAATAGTAGAATTTAAATTTCAAAAATAACAGATATAATGAGAATAAAAGAGAATAAAAGAGAATATAATAGATATTGCTTAAAAATACGAAAATTCGCTTTATTTTAAAGTTGCAATTATCGGGAAAACAAACTAATATATGTATTAGTTGATTAGCACTCAACTAAAACGAGTGCTAACAAAGGAATTTGAGAAATTCCTTTCAAAAGAGAAAAAATAGGTAAACATAGAAAGTAAAGAAGAATATAAGGAGGTTCTATTATGAAGTTAGTACCATTAGGAGACAGAGTTGTATTAAAACAGTTAGAGGCAGAGACAACAACAAAATCAGGTATTGTATTGACAAGTGCTACACAGGAAAAGCCACAGGAGGCTGAGGTAGTGGCAGTTGGACCTGGCACAGAAGAAGTGAAGATGGAAGTAGCGATTGGACAGAAAGTTATCTACTCCAAATACGCAGGAACAAATGTGAAGTTAGAAGACGAGGAATATATCATTGTAAAACAAAATGACATTCTCGCAGTAGTAGAATAATAAAAATAAGAAAAATTCTAAATTTAGGAGGAATTAGATATGTCAAAGGAAATTAAATATGGTGCTGAGGCAAGAAAAGCGTTAGAAGCAGGTGTAAATCAATTAGCAGATACAGTTAGAGTAACATTGGGACCAAAAGGACGTAATGTCGTATTGGCAAAATCTTTTGGAACACCACTTATCACAAATGACGGTGTTACAATCGCAAAAGACATCGAGCTTGAGGATGCTTTCGAGAATATGGGAGCACAGATTGTAAAAGAAGTAGCGACAAAGACAAATGATGTAGCAGGTGATGGAACAACAACAGCTACAGTGCTTGCACAAGCTATGATTAATGCAGGTATGAAAAACTTGGCAGCTGGCGCAAATCCTATTATCTTAAGAAAAGGTATGAAAAAAGCGACAGATACAGCTGTTCAGGCAATCAGTGATATGAGCAGTACTGTCGGTGGAAAAGAGCAGATTGCAAAGGTTGCATCTATCTCCGCTGGAGACGAGATGGTTGGAGAACTCGTAGCGGATGCTATGGAAAAGGTTTCCAAAGATGGCGTTATCACAATCGAGGAATCTAAGACAATGCAGACAGAGCTTGACCTTGTAGAAGGTATGCAGTTTGACCGTGGATATATTTCCGCATATATGTCAACAGATATGGAGAAAATGGTTGCAGAGCTTGAGGACCCATATATCTTAATCACAGATAAGAAGATTTCTAATATTCAGGAGATTCTTCCACTATTAGAGCAGGTTGTACAAAGCGGAGCTAAGTTATTAATCATCGCAGAAGATATCGAGGGCGAGGCATTGACAACACTTATCGTTAATAAATTGCGTGGAACATTCCAGGTAGTTGGTGTAAAGGCTCCAGGATACGGCGACAGAAGAAAAGCAATGCTTGAAGATATCGCAATCTTGACAGGCGGACAGGTTATCTCTGAGGAATTAGGACTTGACTTAAAAGAGACAACACTTGACCAGCTTGGACGTGCAAAATCTGTTAAGGTAGAAAAAGAGACAACAGTTATCGTGGACGGCAGCGGTGATAAAGCAAGCATCGATGCGAGAATCGCCCAAATCAGAAGCCAGATTGATGAGACAACATCTGAGTTTGATAAAGAAAAATTACAAGAAAGACTTGCAAAATTATCTGGCGGCGTTGCAGTTATCCGCGTAGGTGCAGCGACAGAGACAGAGATGAAGGAAAGCAAACTTCGTATGGAAGACGCTTTGGCAGCTACAAAGGCAGCAGTAGAAGAGGGAATTATCGCTGGTGGTGGTTCCGCTTATATCCACGCTTCCAAGGAAGTAGAGAAATTAGTCGCAACATTGTCTGGTGATGAGAAAACTGGTGCTGAAATCATCTTAAAGGCATTGGAGGCTCCATTATTCCATATCGTAGCAAACGCTGGATTAGAGGGTGCTGTTATTATTAATAAGGTAAAAGAGAGCGAAGTTGGAGTTGGATTTGACGCATTGAAAGAAGAGTATGTAAATATGATTGACTCAGGTATTATTGACCCAGCTAAAGTAACAAGAAGCGCTCTTCAAAATGCAACAAGCGTAGCTTCCACATTACTCACAACAGAATCCGTAGTAGCTGATATCAAAGAAGAAAACCCAGCTCAGACTGCAGCAGCAGGCGGCGGAATGGGAATGATGTAATCGATATAAATGAATCAATCTTTATTCGTTGATTGAAAAGGAGCTATCGGAAATAAACCTTTTTCTTAACTATGATAATTCAAAAAGGGAGTTTGAAGTATCGTTTAAGAGAGAGTTTTATTTCTGGTAGCTCTTCGTTTTTGGTAAGTTTTGGCGTCTATTTCACTATTTTTAAAATAAAATATTTTACAAAATACAAATGATAATATAGATTGACTGCGAGATTTCAAAAGACTTATCGAAGAATATTGAGAAAAAACTTCACAAATAAAGTCGTTTATTGTATAATAGATAAGCAACGCATGTACAAATACAGTAAGGGAATTTGAAAAAGTTGAGAAAAACTGAAATCGGGTGGATGTTGCAATTAAAATTTAAAGAGGTGGTAAAGCAAATGTATAAGATTGTGAAAAAACAGACGCTTAACAATGCAGTGGAGCTTATGGAAATCGAAGCTCCTTTTGTAGCTAGAAAATGCGAGCCAGGTCAGTTTATTATCATCCGTGTGGACGAGGATGGGGAGAGAGTACCTCTCACGATTGCTGACTATGATAGAGAGGCGAATACAGTTACGATTATTTATCAGGTAGTTGGATACTCAACGGAATTACTCAGTAAGAAAAAAGAAGGGGAGTATGTGGCAGATTTTGTCGGTCCTCTTGGGGTACCAGCAGCTTTAGAGAAGAAAGAGAATAAAGTAATCGGTGTGGCAGGCGGTGTCGGAGCAGCTCCACTTTATCCACAGCTTCGCAAATTGGCAGAGCTTGGAACAAAAGTTGATGTTATTATCGGTGGAAAAAGCGCAGAGTACGTCCTTTTGGCAGAGAAGTTTGAGGAGTTTTGTGATAATGTATATATCGCTACAGATGACGGAAGTCTCGGAACAAAGGGCTTTGTCACAACGGTGCTTCAAGACCTCTTAGATAAGGGAGAGGTATATGATGAATGTATCGCTATCGGTCCACTCATTATGATGAAAAATGTTGTCAAAGTAACTCAGCCAATCAATCTTCACACAATGGTTTCTTTAAATCCTATTATGATTGACGGAACAGGTATGTGCGGTGGATGTCGTGTCACAGTAGGTGGCGAGACGAAATTTGCCTGTGTAGATGGACCAGACTTTGATGGCTTCTTAGTTGATTTTGACCAGTGTATGAAGAGACAGGGTATGTTCAAGGAGGAAGAACATCAGTGTAAAATTGGAAGGGGGATGAACTAAGATGGCAAAGAAAAATATGAGTCTGACAAAGGTACCTATGCCTGAGCAGGACCCAAATGTGAGAAATAAAAACTTTGAGGAGGTTGCCCTTGGATACACAGCAGAGATGGCTATGGAAGAGGCGACACGTTGTTTAAATTGCAAGAATAAACCTTGTGTGGGTGGATGTCCAGTCAATGTCCCAATCCCTGAGTTTATTGAGAAAGTGGCAGAGGGAGATTTCGAGGCTGCCTACGAGGTTATCACGAGAGAGAATGCACTTCCTGCAATCTGTGGACGTGTTTGTCCTCAGGAAAATCAATGTGAGGGCAAATGTGTCCGCGGCATTAAGGGAGAGCCAGTCGGAATCGGTCGTATGGAGCGTTTTGTCGCAGATTATCATATGGCAAACGCAAAGCCAGCGAAGGTTGAGATTGAGAAAAATGGCAAGAAGGTGGCTGTTGTAGGCTCTGGTCCATCTGGTATTACTTGTGCTGGTGAGCTCATTAAAAAGGGATATGACGTTACTGTCTTTGAAGCTTTACATAAAGCTGGCGGAGTATTAAGCTACGGTATTCCAGAGTTTCGTCTTCCTAAGGCATTAGTTGCGCAGGAAATTAAGACAGTGGAAGATTTAGGCGTTAAAATTGAGCCGAATGTAATTGTCGGACGTTCTATCACAATCGACGAGTTGATGGAAGAGGGATATGAGGCAGTATTTGTCGGAAGTGGAGCAGGTCTTCCACGTTTCTTAAATATCCCAGGGGAGAATTTACTCGGTGTATATTCTGCCAATGAATTTTTAACTCGTGTAAACTTAATGAAGGGTTATAAATTCCCAGAAGCTCCAACTCCTATCAAAATCGGAAAGAGAGTGGCTGTTGTCGGTGCAGGTAACGTGGCGATGGACGCTGCGAGAACTGCAAAGAGACTCGGAGCAGAGGAAGTTTATATCGTATATAGAAGAAGCGAGGAGGAGGCACCAGCCCGTCTTGAGGAGCTTCATCACGCAAAAGAAGAGGGAATTATTTTTAGATTTCTCAATAATCCAGCACAGGTTCTCGGAGATGAGAATGGCTGGGTAAAAGGTCTGGAAGTTGTAAAACAAGAGCTTGGAGAGCCAGATGCTTCAGGAAGAAGACGTCCGGTTCCAGTTGAGGGCTCCAATTATATTATCGATGTGGAGACTGTTGTCATCGCAATTGGACAGAGCCCTAACCCATTGATTCGTCAGACGACACCAGGTCTTGACTGCCAAAGATGGGGTGGAATTATTGTAAATGAAGAGACAATGGAATCCTCTAAGGAAAATGTATATGCAGGTGGAGATACGGTTACAGGTGCAGCTACAGTTATCTTGGCAATGGGAGCTGGCAAGAAAGCTGCAAAAGCAATTGATGAAAAACTATCGCAAAAATAGCAAATACACATGTCTGCTGACGTAGACAGCGATGGAGGTAGATGGAATGACAGTAAATGACACTTATACAGAAGATTTAGTTTCAGTGGAGACAAATTCACAAGTAATTATGAAGAGAGTTGGCATTATCGCGGCTGCGATTCTTTTAAGTCTTGGAATCTTTCTTTTTATACCGAGATTTCTGTTTTTAATCGTGCTCGTAATTGTGCTCGCTGCCTTTTTATGGCAGTACACAAAGATTGAGTATGAGTATAATTTTCTCTCTCCAGATTTTGATGTAGATAAAATTATCGCTCAAAATAAGAGAAAAAAAGTCTTTTCAACAGATTTTAAAGAGATTCAGCTTATTGCGCCATACGGCTCTCATCGCTTAGATGGATACTTGAATGGAAAAGTAGCCAAGACACTTGATTTTTCCTCTGGGAATGAGAAGAAGAGGAGATATAGTATGATAGTGAACCAAGGTGGCTCCTTTCTTCATATTATTATAGAGCCATCGGAGAAGACGGTAGAGTTATTCCGTTTGACTTCTATGCAGAAAGTATTTTTAGATTAGTCGGTATATGAATAAGGACTGTCACAAAATTTAAGTGACAGTCCTCATTTTTTTTGTCTAAATCGATAATAAATTGCATTTTTAAAGAAAAAAATCATAGAAAAGATTGCAAAATAAAGGCAGTTTTCTTTGTAACAAAATGGCGTAAATACAAAAAGATTCAGAAAAAATGATTTTTTTTAAATTCTTTCGAGAAATTGTGTTGACAAAATGAAATTTGTTTGTTAGTATTAGTAACCACAAGGAGAAGAAAAGGACATAAAATCTCTAGAGACGGATATTTCTTAGATTTTAGGGTTCTTTTTTCATACCCTATGAAACAGCGCAGCTGTTTCTTCGCCCGAAGGGCTGATGATGCATAAATATAGTAAGATAGGATGATAAAAGGGTTTTGACACGAGCCCTATACATAAAACCAGCGTATGTTGGAGTGTCAGGTATATCGATGACAAGTGAAAAGTGAAAAGAAAGTGAGGAAAAGAACAATGGGTAAAATTATTGGCGAAGGAATTACATTTGATGATGTATTATTAGTTCCAGCTTATTCTGAGGTCATTCCAAATGAAGTGAACTTAGAGACAAAGTTGACGAATAAGATTAAGTTGAATATTCCATTAATGAGTGCGAGTATGGATACGGTTACAGAGTACAGAATGGCAATTGCGATGGCAAGACAAGGTGGTATTGGTATTATCCATAAAAATATGTCCATTGAACAGCAGGCAGAAGAGGTTGACAAGGTAAAACGTTCTGAGAATGGAGTTATCACAGACCCATTTTTCTTATCTCAAGATCATACAATCCGTGATGCAGAGGAGCTTATGGCCAAATTCCGCATCTCAGGTGTTCCTATCACAGAAAATGGCAGATTAGTTGGCATTATCACAAACCGTGATTTAAAATTCGAGACAGATTTTAGCAAGAAGATTAAAGAATCTATGACCTCAGAAAATTTAGTGACTGCCAGAGAGGGAATTAGTCTAGACGAGGCAAAAGAAATTTTGAGAAAATCAAGAAAAGAAAAACTTCCAATTGTAGATGAAAATTTCAATTTAAAAGGTTTAATTACAATTAAAGATATTGAGAAGAATATCAAATATCCAGATGCAGCCAAGGATTCTCACGGAAGATTACTCTGTGGTGCGGCAGTAGGAGCAACACCAGATATCTTGACTCGTGTGGACGAGCTTATGAGAGCTCATGTAGACTGTATCGTTATCGACACAGCACATGGACATTCTGCAAATGTTATCCGTACCTTCAGAATGGTGAAGGAAAAATACCCAGATTTACAGGTTATCGCAGGTAATGTAGCAACGGCGTCTGCCACAAGAGCGCTGATTGAGAGTGGTGTAGACGCAGTTAAGGTTGGTATCGGACCTGGTTCTATCTGTACGACTCGTGTCGTTGCAGGTATCGGTGTACCTCAGATTACAGCCGTTATGAACTGTTATGAGGAGGCTGTAAAACATAATATTCCAATTATCGCAGACGGTGGTATTAAGTACTCTGGAGATATCACAAAGGCAATTGCGGCAGGTGCGAATGTCGTTATGTTGGGAAGTATTTTGGCAGGATGTGACGAGAGTCCAGGAGCATTTGAATTATATCAGGGAAGAAAATACAAAGTATACCGTGGTATGGGTTCTATTGCTGCTATGGAGAATGGAAGCAAAGACAGATATTTCCAGGAGAACGCAAAGAAATTAGTTCCAGAGGGCGTTGAGGGTCGTGTCGCTTATAAGGGAACTGTCGAAGATACCATCTTCCAGTTAATTGGTGGACTTCGTTCTGGTATGGGATACTGTGGAGCACCTACTATTCAGGATTTGAAGGAGAAAGGAGAGTTCGTTAAGATTTCTGCTGCATCCTTAAAGGAGAGCCATCCTCATGATATTCATATCACAAAAGAGGCTCCAAACTATAGCGTAGAGTAGATGTAATATTTCATAATAGAGAGAAAGAGGAGTTGTTGGAGATATTCCGGCAGCTCCTTTTTAAAATGGCTCTTGCGATAAAGAGGATACAATGATAAAATGTATCCGGACTATATTTTTCTGCGCCAAAAGGGCATAGAATCCGATATCAAAGGGGCAAAAGACCTTTTGACCCCAATATCATATTATGTAGAAAAGAGGAAAGTAAGTGGAAATTTATTTGGACAATGGCGCTACAACGAGAGTTTTGCCAGAGGTCAAAGAGGAAGTTGTAAAAGTATTGATGGAAGATTACGGCAATCCCTCAGCGATGCATACAAAGGGTGTGGAGGCTGAAAAATATTTAAAAAATACGAGAAAGATTATTGCAGATTCTCTGAAAGTAGAACCAGGGGAGGTATATTTTACATCTGGGGGAACAGAGGGGAATAATATCGCAATTATCGGGTCTGCTCTTGCCAATCAAAGAGCGGGAAAGCATTTGATTACAACAAAGGTAGAACATGCCTCTGTGTCGGAGGCATTTTATTATCTGGAATCAATAGGGTTTGAAGTGACATATCTTTCGGTAGACCATGCGGGAGTTATCTCCCTAGAAAAGCTGGAGGAGGCAATCAGGGAGGATACGATTTTAGTATCTGTCATGTGTGTGAATAATGAGATTGGAACGATAGAGCCAGTACAAGAGATTGCTAAGGTGATAAAGAAAAAGAATCCGAATACGTTATTTCATGTAGATGCTGTGCAGGCATATGGGAAGATGCATCTGTATCCGAAGAGATGGAAGATCGATTTGATGACAATCAGTGGTCATAAGATTCACGCGCCAAAGGGAACAGGAGCCTTATTTATTCGACAGAAAGTAAAGGTAAAGCCCTTAGTATACGGTGGTCATCAGGAGAGAGGAATGCGCTCTGGAACGGAAAACGTGCCGGGAATAGCAGGACTTGGAGTAGCCGCAAAGTGGATTCAAGATGGATTGGATGTAAGAAACGAGAAGATAAGACAGGTAAAGGAGTATTTTATCTCTTCTGTCATGGAGATAGAAAATTTAAAAAATAATTCTGGGGCGGCTCCACATGTGGCAAGCATTAGTTTTCGTGGAGTGCGAAGTGAAGTTTTGCTCCATGCTCTCGAGGAGAGAGAGATTTATGTCTCTGCCGGGGCGGCCTGTTCCAATAATAAAAAGGGAACGAGCAATACTCTAGTTGCGATAGGACTTACAAAGGAAGAAAAGGAATCAACACTTCGTTTTACATTCTCTTCCTTTAATACAAAAGAAGAAGTCGATGAGGTAGTGAGAGTACTAAAAGAGATTGTTCCGATGCTTCGGAAATTTACAAGGCGATGAGACGGTTTTAGTATAATTTCTTAAAATAAAAACAGAAAGGAAGAGGGAAGATGGAATACCGTGCATTTTTGATTAAGTACGCAGAGATTGCACTTAAGGGAAAGAATAGATATATGTTTGAGGATGCACTTGTGCGCCAGATTAAGTTTGCGATTCGCGATGCGGGAGAGCTTGAGATTCGGAAGGAATCTGGGCGTATCTTCGTGGAGGCGACAGGAGAGTTTGACTATGAGGACACGATTGAGGGACTAAAAAAAGTATTCGGTATCGTCGAGATTTGTCCGATTATCGTGGAAGAGAATAATGAGTATGAAAATATTTCCAGAGTTGTACAAGAATATGTGGACCACTGCTATCCTGACAAAAATTTTACATTTAAGGTGCAAGGAAGAAGGGCGAAAAAGAGTTATCCAAAAACTTCGATGGAGCTTGCGGCGGACCTTGGAAGTGATTTATTAGACCGTTTTCCACAGATGAGAGTAGATGTGCATCATCCAGATGTTCGACTAAATGTGGAGATTCGAGATAAAGTATATATTTATTCTACTTCTATTGAGGGACCTGGCGGAATGCCGATAGGAACAAACGGAAAAGCGATGCTTCTCTTATCAGGTGGAATCGATAGCCCAGTCGCAGGATATATGATTGCCAAGAGGGGCGTTCGCATCGATGCGACATATTTTCACGCACCTCCTTATACGAGCGAGAGGGCAAAGCAAAAGGTGATAGACCTCGCAAAACAGGTGGCAAAATACGCAGGTCCAATTCAGCTTCATATTGTAAATTTTACCGATATTCAGCTGGCCATTTATGAGAAATGTCCGCATGATGAGCTCACGATTATTATGCGTCGCTATATGATGAAGATAGCAGAGCATTTCGCAAATGAGACGAAATGTCTGGCTCTTATCACCGGTGAGAGTGTTGGACAGGTGGCAAGTCAGACGATGCAGAGTCTTGCATGTACGAATGAAGTGTGTACGATGCCAGTTTTTCGACCATGTATCGGTATGGATAAGCAGGAAATTGTGACGATTGCAGAAAAGATTGACACATATGAGACCTCTATCTTGCCATATGAGGATTGCTGTACAATATTTGTGGCAAAGCATCCAGTGACAAAGCCAAATATCAATGTGATTAAAAAATCAGAGAGAAAACTGGACGATGTTATTGATGACTTGATGAGGGAAGCGATTGAAAGCACAGAGATAATCAAGATTCGCTAAAAAGACAAAGAAAAGCAAAATAAAAGAGGCTGATGGGAATGAAATTCATTCTCCGTCAGCCTCCTGCTATCTGCCTTGGCAGATAGGATTTACTCTACGATATATGGAGCTAATCTCTCCAAAATCTCGTCTAAATTCTCCGTCGTATGAATATTTAGGTCGATTGGTTTTGAGATATCTAGGCTAAAAATCCCCATGATGGATTTTGCATCGATGACGTATCTGCCAGAAACTAAGTCGAACTCTGCGTCAAAGCGATTAATCTCATTTACAAATGTTTTTACTTTATCAATAGAGTTTAAAGAAATTTTTACAGTTTTCATAATGAAGCTTGCCTCCTATAATTGAGTATTATTTTATAATTATTTCAATTTAAACCCGCAGGACGTAGATAAAACAGTGAAACTATTTTATCGACCATAGGGTATAAGTTTTGTATATATTTTCTAAAGTTTATATAAATCAATTATACAATATATGGCGCCAAAGTATCGAGAATCTTATCTATATTATCGGTATCGTAGATATTGAGCGTCAATGGCTTTGAGATATCCAAGCTAAAGATACCTAAGATAGATTTCGCATCAATGACATATCTGCCAGCAACTAAGTCAAATTCTGACTCAAACTGAGTGATATCCTTTACGAATGCTTTTACTTTTTCAATGGAACTCAAAGAAACTGCTACTGTTGTCATAATAATTCACCATTCCTTTCATCATTTTGTTCCCAGATTCATTGGAACTACTGCATCACTGATATCTCACGTAATAGTCCAGAGTGAAGGATACAGCGTACTGGATTTGGACACTCATGGCGTTAGTTATTGATTTTCTATTACTGAGTTTTATATTAATTGTTTTATTTGTAAAAGTCAATATATAAACAAGATAAAAATGGGAAAAAAATTGGCGTGAAATCGGAAAAATACGCTTGAAAAATGAGAAAAAAGACATTAAGATTAGGAGTAATGCATAAGAAAAGAAAAAGATATTTGGTTAAATCTGGCAATAAATAGCTAGTTTTTTATATTTTATTTAGGAATTTAGTGAAAAAATGGAAAAAAATAAAAAAGGGGTTGTCAAGAGCTTTACTTTTATAGAAAATAGAGTAGGATAGTAGAAGTAGAAGGTAGGAGGAAAAGATGAATAGAAAAAAGAGAGCAGCATTTTTGACGCTTGGATGTAAAGTCAACCAGTATGAGACAGATGCGATGGTTGAATTATTGGAGAATGCTGGGTATGAGATTGTATCGTTTCAGGAGGATGCGGATTTTTATATTATTAATACTTGTTCTGTCACAAATATGGCGGAGAGGAAATCGAGACAGATGATTCACAGAGCAAAGAAAAAACATCCAAAGAGCACGATTGTCGCTGCCGGATGTTATGTACAGACCGCCGCCGAGGAGTTAAGACAGGAGTACGGGGTAGATTTATTAGTCGGCAATAATAAGAAAAAAGATATTGTCTCTATTTTGGAAGAATATACGACAGATAGAGAGAAGAAAGAGAATATTATCGATATTGCAAAGACAAAAGAGTATGAAGAGCTTCATATTAAGAAGACGATGGAGCATACGAGAGTATATGTAAAGATTCAAGATGGATGTAATCAGTTTTGTTCCTACTGCCTGATTCCTTATACGAGGGGAAGAGTGAGGAGCAGAGAGAAGGCGGAGATTTTAGACGAGGTCAGCAATCTGGCGAAAAATGGATACCGAGAGATTGTCTTGACTGGAATTCATATTAGTTCGTATGGACAGGATTTAGAGAATGATAACCTGGAAAGTTTATTAGTAGAACTTCATAAGATAGAAGGAATTGAGAGGATTCGTCTTGGCTCTTTGGAACCAAGAATTATAACAGAGAAGTTTGTAAAAACCATTTCTTCTTTGGATAAGATTTGTCCGCATTTTCACCTATCCCTGCAAAGTGGTTGTGATGCGACATTAAAGAGGATGAATCGAAAATATACGACGGCGGAGTATGAAATGGCATGTAATCTCTTGAGAGAGTACTACGACAGACCAGCTCTGACAACGGATGTGATTGTCGGCTTCCCTGGGGAGACAGACGAAGAGTTTGAGCAGACTGTGCAATTTTTGGAGAGAATTCATCTATATGAGATGCACGTCTTTCCGTATTCTCAAAGAAGAGGGACGAGGGCAGAGAAGATGGACAATCAAGTTGCACCATCTGTGAAGCATGAAAGGAGCAAAGTTTTGCTCGAGATGACTGCAAGACAGAAAGAGGAATATGAAAAATCCTTTTTCGGGGAGGAAGAGATAGTATTAGTTGAGGAGAAAATTGCACAAAATAACGAGGAATATTTCACAGGTCATACAAAGAGATACTTAAAACTCTCCATATTATCGCATAAAAATATAGAAAAACAGATGATTCGAGTGAAAATTATAGGATATTCTAATGAAAATCGATTATTAGCAGAAAGTTTGGATTGAAATTTTTACCAAAGTATATTAAAATAAAAATAGTAATAAAAAGCAAGGACGTGAGAAATAATGAATAATAATACGCAATTTTTTGATGTAACAAAACCAACTTATGATGTGGACTCTATTTTGCATGAAGTATATGTGGCATTGGCAGAGAAAGGCTATAACCCTGTGAATCAGGTTGTCGGATATGTCATGTCAGGGGACCCGACCTATATTACAAGTCATAAGAATGCGAGAAGCTTGATTATGAAGGTTGAGCGAGATGAGATTATCGAAGCATTGTTTAAGAACTATATTGATACGAGACTGAAGAAGTAGGTTCTAGTATGAGATGGATGGGGTTAGATTTTGGAACAAAGACGGTGGGTGTTGCCATAAGTGATGAGCTTGGCATCACCGCACAGCCAATTGAGACGATTACGAGAAAGTCGAATACAAAGCTGCGAAAGACGCTGGCAAGGATAGAACAATTGGCAGTGGAATATCGTATAACGGAGATTGTACTTGGATATCCTAAAAATATGAACAATTCTGAGGGCGCGAGAGTGGAAGCGACGAAGGAATTTGGTGAGATGATTAAAAAAAGATTGGGACTCCCTCTTATCTTATGGGACGAGCGCCTAACAACGATGGAGGCAGAGCGTATTTTGATAGAGAAGAATATAAGAAGAGAGAATAGAAAAGCATACATCGATCAGATGGCTGCTGTTTTAATTTTGCAATCTTATATGAATGCAAGAACAATGAGAGAAAAGGAAGAGCTAGATGGATAAAATTGCATTTTTGACAGAGGACGGAAGTGAACAGGAATTTTATGTCCTAGAGCGGACCAAATTAAATGGAAAATACTATCTACTAGTAGCAGAGGAGATAGATGAGGAAGCAGAAGATGCGGAAGTCGAGGTTCTCATTTTAAGAGAAGAGCAATCAGATAAGGGTGAGCTTTTGACTTATGAGATTGTGGAAGATGAGATTGAAATTTCTTGCGTTTGCAGTTTATTTGAAGAAAATATTGAGATGGAGGAATTATCAACTTGAAAAAGGAAAATCAAACAGTGAAAGTGATTCCTTTAGGTGGATTAGAGCAGATTGGAATGAATATTACTGCCTTTGAGTACGAAGACAGTATTATTGTTGTGGATTGTGGTTTGTCATTTCCAACGGATGATATGCTTGGAATTGACTTAGTCATTCCAGATATCACTTACCTGAAGGAAAATGAGGACAGAGTCAAGGGATTGATTATTACTCACGGACATGAAGACCATATCGGAGCGATTCCATATGTCCTAAAGGAGATTAATATGCCGATTTATGCCACGAAATTGACGATGGGGCTGATTGACGGCAAATTAAAAGAGCATGGTATTCAGAGAAATACGAGAAAGAAAGTTGTAAAACATGGACAATCCATTAACCTTGGATGTTTTCGTATTGAGTTTATTAAGACAAATCACAGTATCGCAGATGCGGCGGCACTTGCGATTTACTCTCCGGCAGGAATTATTATCCATACAGGAGATTTTAAGATTGATTATACGCCTCTGTTTGGCGAGGCGATTGACCTTGGCAGGTTTGCAGAGCTAGGCAAAAAGGGTGTCTTGGCTTTGATGTGCGATAGCACGAATGCGGAGAGACCAGGGTATACGATGTCAGAGCAGAAGGTGGCAAAGACATTTGACCATCTATTTCAGGAGCATAAGGATAGACGAATTATTATCGCTACCTTTGCATCAAATGTAGATAGAGTACAGCAGATTATTAATACCGCATATAAGTTTGGAAGAAAAGTAATCGTAGAGGGACGAAGCATGGTTAATATCATTAATGTCGCTTCGGAACTTGGATATTTAGATATACCGAAAAATACCTTAATAGAAGTTGAGCAGATGAGGAATTATACCGATAAGCAGCTTGTTCTAATCACGACGGGAAGTCAGGGTGAGACGATGGCAGCGCTCTCTCGAATGGCGGCATCTGTTCACAAGAAGATTTCAATTAAGCCTTTGGATACTGTTATTTTCAGCTCTCATCCAATCCCTGGAAATGAAAAGGCGGTCTCAAAGGTAATGAACGAGCTCGCAAGAAAGGGAGCGCAGATTGTATTCCAAGATACCCATGTATCTGGTCACGCTTGTCAGGAAGAGATTAAGCTTATCTATGCGCTCACAAAACCACAGTATGCGATTCCAGTACACGGTGAGTACAGACATCTAAAGACACATCGAGAGCTGGCGATTGATATGGGAATTCCAAAGGAGAATGTATTTATCCTATCTTCTGGCGATGTCTTATCTCTCTCGAAGGAATGTGGAAAAGTGACTGGAAAGGTCCCAGCACACGGAATCTTAGTGGATGGTCTTGGTGTCGGCGATGTCGGCAATATTGTTCTTCGCGACAGACAGCATTTATCTCAGAATGGTCTGCTCATTGTTGTCGTGACATTGGAGAGACATGGAGGTCAATTACTCGCAGGTCCAGATATTGTGTCGAGAGGATTTGTCTATGTCAGAGAATCCGAAACTTTGATGGAGGATGCGAGACATGTTGTGACAGAGGCGCTTGAGGAATGTCTCAGCAAGAATATCACGGATTGGGGAAGAATTAAGAGCAGCATCAAGGATGCGCTAAGTGAATTTCTCTGGAAGAGAACAAAGAGAAATCCGATGATATTGCCGATTATCACAGAAGTATAGAAATAGATATGCCTGTTTGGAGGCATCAGTGAATGAAAAGGTAATGAGAGATGGATTTGGTATTAGACTTGGCAAAACAACTCTCCGAGCAGATTAAACAAGATGAGACCTACACGGAGTATCTTAAGTGTTATGACGCAGTGAAGGAAGACAGAGAGCTGTTTGAGCAGATGAATGAGATGCGAAAAAAGAATATAGAACTGCAAAATGACATAGAACAAGAAGATTTTTTTGAAGCTGCCAACCAATTGCGAGAGGAATATAACTATTTGCTTAATAACGAGGCAGTGAGTGATTTTTTGAAAGCAGAGATGAGATTTTGTAGGAAGATGCAAAAAATCTATATGATTTTAAACCAAGATTTAGAGATTGATTTAGATTTTCTTTCTTAGATAAAAAGGAAAAGAAAAAGAATGTGAAAAAGAGGCTGTTGCAAAATATTAATTTTCAACAAGATACGATATCTTGTCTGAGAGATTCATTTTGTGGCAGCCTCTTTGAGAGAGGAAATATTGTGATTATAGAAGAGAGAGTGAGAGATTTTATCAACTCGTTTGATAAAGAGGATGATATTTTTATTCAGGAGCTAGAAAAGAGGGCGAGGGAGGCGTATGTTCCGATTATTCGACAGGAGACGAAAAACTTACTTCGCTTTTTTCTAAAATTAAAACAGCCCAAGCGAATTCTAGAAGTGGGAACAGCAATCGGGTTTTCTTCTATTTATATGAGTCAGTATATAGGAGAAAATGCGAAGATTGTGACGATTGAAAATTATGATAAGAGAATCAAAGAGGCGAGGGAGAATATTAAGCTTGCCAGAAAGGAAGAATGTATTACTTTGCTTGAGGGAGATGCCCAGGATGTGCTAAAGACATTAGAAGAGCCGTTTGATTTTATTTTTATGGATGCGGCGAAGGGACAGTATCTTCATTTCTTGCCGGATATTATGAGACTCTTAGAGATAGGTGGAATTTTGATTTCAGATAATGTCTTGCAGGAGGGGGATGTGATGGAATCTCGCTATGCGATTAAGAGAAGAAATCACACGATTCACCATAGAATGCGAGAGTATATGTATCAGATTACACATATGGAGGAGCTCGAGACTTTCATTTTGCCAACAGGGGATGGGGCGACGGTGAGTGTAAGACAGTCATAAGTAGTGGTGATATACTGTTTGACTATGAGGAAGCATAAGCAGGGGTCATATAGTGACTTGGGTAATTCCAGTTTAAAGTCTGGAATAGGATAAGCTGATGGAAAGAGAATGGAAAGGATATTAAATTTACAATGAGAGAGATAGAATTATTAATTCCAGCGAGCAGCTTGGAAGTATTGAAGGTGGCAGTGACTTACGGTGCCAACGCAGTATATATCGGAGGAGAGATGTTTGGTCTTCGCGCAAAGGCAAAAAATTTCTCCATGGCGGATATCAAAGAGGGGGTAAAATATGCTCACGAACATCATGTCCGTGTCTTTGTGACGGTGAATATTGTGGCGCATAATGAAGATTTGGATGGAATTCGAGAGTATATTAAGGAATTGGATGAGATTGGAGTGGATGCGCTTATTATCTCGGATGCGGGTGTATTTTCTATTGCCAAGGAGATAGCGCCAAAGATGGAGATTCATATTAGTACGCAGGCGAATAGCACAAATTATGAGACTTATAATTTCTGGTATCGGATGGGGGCAAAGCGTGTTGTGGCGGCGAGAGAATTATCTCTAGCTGAGATTAAGGAGATACGAGAGCATATTGATGAGAAGATGGAGATTGAATGTTTTATCCACGGTGCGATGTGTATTTCTCACTCTGGACGTTGTCTGCTCAGCAATTATTTTACAGGGAGAAATGCAAATATGGGTGCCTGTACCCATCCATGCCGCTGGAAGTATTATGTCGTGGAAGAGTCAAGACCAGGAGAGTATCTGCCTGTGGAAGAGACTGAGAGGGGAACTTATATTTTTAATTCCAAAGATTTATGTATGATTGAGCATGTGCCAGAGATGATTGAGGCGGGGATTGATAGTTTTAAGATTGAGGGAAGAATGAAAACTGCGCTTTATGTGGCGGCAGTGGCTAGAACGTATAGAAAGGCGATTGACGATTATTTAGAGTCAGAGGAATTATATAGACAAAACTTAGACTATTATAGAGCTGAGATTGCGAAATGTACGTATAGACAGTTTACGACAGGGTTTTACTTTGGAAAGACGGATGAGAATTCTCAGATTTATGACAGCAATACTTATGTGAAGGAATATACGTATATTGGTATTGTGCAGAGTGAAAATGAGTGTGGACTCTATGAGCTTGAGCAGAGGAATAAATTTTCTGTTGGCGAGGAAATTGAGGCGATGAATCCAGATGGAACGAATCTTTTTGTGAAGGTTGAGGGGATAGAGGACGAGGACGGAAACGAGATGGAGAGTGCGCCACATCCAAAACAGAAGATTTTTATTCAGACAGATAAGAAATTGGAGCTTGGATGGGTGCTTAGAAGGAAAGAATAGATGGGGAAAAAAGGAAACTAATTTGTAATAATATAAAATTTTTGTTAGGTAGGGGGGTGGAAGCAGACGCAAAGAGAGTCCGTCGATATGTCCTCCAAAAACACGTTCGTTCCCACGGTTTTTCGA
>JAUUSJ010000081.1 GCA_030841965.1 Blautia sp. | reverse complement strand
TCTTACCAATTTAAACAAAAGATTTTTCTACTTCAATCTTAACTAAATGACATTGGGCGCCAAAGCTAAGTATATCGAAAAATCGCTCCACTCTCTATCGTTTTCGGCGCATATATCGACTCGCTCTCTCGGCTGTGTATTGGAAAGGTTTTTATATTATTATTCCATGATTCCAATTTCATCTGGGATGATAAAGTCTGCTTCGGTGCAGGCTTGAATGTCTTCTACGGTATAGCCAGGAGCTAGTTCTCTTAATACCAGACCTTCTGGTGTTACTTCAAAATAGCATCGTTCTGTGACGATGTCGGTAACGCATTTGGCTCCAGTCAGTGGTAATGTACATTTTTTTAATATTTTGGAGCCACCGCTTTTTTCGCAGTGGTCTGTTGCAACAATGATTTTCTTCACACCTGCGCATAAATCCATAGCCCCGCCCATACCAGGGACAAGTTTTCCAGGAATGGTCCAGTTGGCGATATTTCCTTCTTGGTCGACTTGTAGGGTTCCGAGTACTGTAGCGTCAATATGTCCGCCGCGGATAAATGCAAAGGATGTGGTGTGGTCGCAGATACTTCCTCCTTTGATAATGGAAGCTGGTTGTCCGCCGGCATCAATTAAATCTGGGTCGGCATCTTCCCATTTTGGTGCGGGACCACAGCCGACGATTCCAATCTCGGATTCCATCCATAATTCTACGCCTTCTGGGAGATAGTTTACGCACATTGTAGGAAGACCAATTCCAAGATTTACAAAGTCGCCATCTTTAAAAAATTTTGCACAACGAGATGCGATTAGAGCGCGTCCTGTTAATCCTGCCATTATTCATTCCCCCCTTCTGTTGCTTTTGATTTTTCTGGTGAGTTAATTTCTGTTTTTTCTTTGTCTTTTTCGACCGTTTTCATTTCTGTTTTTTCTTGGTTTTTATCGGTTGCATTAGTTTCTTCTTTTTCTTTGTCTTCTTGGGTCGCTTTAGCTTCTTCTTTGGCTTTGGCTTTTTGCCATGCGAGGCAGAAAGGTTTTTTCTCGCCTGTTCTTATATAGACCATGTCGATAATTGGTGCAGCTACATCGATTTCATCTGGTGCTAACTCTCCAACTTCAACTAATTCTTCCGCTTCTACAATGACAAAATCGGCTGCGTATGCCATATAGTTATTCGTCGCTCTGGCAATTTTGCGAAATACAATATTGCCTGCGGTGTCTGCTTTCCATGCGCGGATTAGAGATATATCGGCATGCATTGGAAGTTCCAGAAGATATTCTTTGCCGTTAATGGTGAGCTTTTCTTTTCCGATTTCTACGTCAGTGCCGATTCCTGTTGGGGTTAGACAGCCGCCAAGTCCTGCTCCGCCGCATCGGATTCGCTCTGCAAATGTTCCCTGTGGCACAAATTCGATATCGAGTTCTCCTGCAAACATCTGGTCTCTAGCTAAAGGGTTGAAAGCGATATGGGTAGTGGCGAGACTTTTTACTCTATGTGCGGCGATTAATCTTCCGACTCCCTGGTCTGGAGTTCCCGCAGATACTGCAATGGCATCAATATCTTTTACACCTATCTCTAGCATCCCGTCAATTAGCTCGTCTGCGGTGAGCTGTCCATGCCAGTCTCCAAACATAATTGTCTGCCCATCTTTAAATTTTTTGAGGGCTTCTTCCTTTGTCACTACTTTTGAACGCACTGTATCTACCACCTTTCTGTATTATATGATGTTTATTTTCCTTCAAAGGCTGCTTTTCGTTTTTCCATGAATGCTTTGCATCCCTCTTGGAAGTCCATGGAAGCAGCACATTCTCGCTGTGTCGGAATTTCTGTCTCGTCTAGCCATTTTTTATAATCTGCATAATTGGCATCGTAAATCTGTTTTTTGATATTCTTATAGGAAATCAATGGACCTGATGCTAGTTTTCTTGCGAATTTCATAGTGACATCATCTAATTCTTCTTTCGTTGTCACCTTGTAAGCAAGTCCAAGTGATTTTGCCTCCTCTGCACCTAGAGGACGTCCTGTAGCGGCCAGTTCCATCGTTCTCGCAGTTCCGATACTCTTCGATAACAAATAGGTTGCACCGGTATCTGGAACTAGTCCAAGATTTACAAAAGCTAGGATAAATTTTGCATTGTCAGTACAAATCATAAAATCTCCGCCAAGAGCGAGACTGACGCCAGCGCCTGCCGCAGCACCGCAGACAGAGGTAATAACAATCTTACTCATCTTCTTCATACCATCTGCTACAACACCAACTTTGGCGATGAGTCCGTCCATATTTACTTCGCCGCCAGCCTGAATTAAATCATAGAAATAACCGATGTCTCCGCCTGCGGAAAAGGCACGGTCGCTTCCTTTCAAGACAACAACTTTGACGTTAGGGTCCTTCTCTGCTTCATCTACAACATACATAAGCTCATCGGCCATCTGTTCGTCGATTGCGTTGAGATTTTTCATATAATTCATCTGAATGACTGCGATACCGTCTTCTACTGTGTAAATGAGTTTTTTTAAATCCATAATATTTCCTCCTTATTTTTGTATATATTTCGTTCACTTAATTATATTAAGATTATACTATAATTTGCTTTATTTTTCAATATTTTTCGTCGAAATTCACATTTATTTTACAAATTTTCCTAGTAATATTTATGCAAAATTTATAAAAATATGTTATAATTTAATAATTATTTGTAAAAATGATTCCTCTTTGGAATTGGATTTGTATGATATGATATCAGGGTCGAAAGGTCGGAAACCCGATGCAAGCTTGCTTGCAAGAGGGTTTTTGATTTGTATTGAGAAATGAGAAAGGTATGGGTATAATTAGAATATAAAATGATGAAAATATTGGGATTTCTAGATGAGTATAGAAGGAGAAGAAGGATATGCAGATTGAGAGATATATACAAGAGAGATTATTTGGATTACAGGATGTAAAATACCGTGAATTTAGTAGTAAATTGACACCGACTATAGATATTGAGAAAGTAATTGGGATTCGCACGCCGGAGCTTAGAAAGCTTGCAAGGGAAATAGCAAAAATGCCAGAATCGAGGGAATTTCTGAAGATACTTCCTCATTTTTATTATGAGGAGAATAATCTGCATGGGTTTTTGATTGAGCAAATCAAGGATTATGAGGAATGTATGGAGGAAGTGGAGGTGTTTTTGCCGTATATAGATAATTGGGCGACCTGCGATTTGATTTCACCGAAAGTTTTCAAGAAGCATTTGCCAGAGTTGCTTGAGAAGATTAAAGGCTGGATGGCGTCGGAACATACTTATACGATACGTTTTGGGATAGAGATGCTTATGCGGTATTATTTGGAGAAAGATAGTTTTTCGGAGGAGTATCTTGAGATGGTGGCGGCGATACGCTCAGAGGAGTATTATGTGAATATGATGATTGCTTGGTATTTTGCCACGGCTTTGGCAAAACAGTATGATGCGACGATTCCGTATATGGAGCAGAGAAAATTAGACCGCTGGACGCATAATAAGACGATACAAAAAGCGGTTGAGAGTTATCGGGTGAGTGATGAGCAAAAGGTATATTTGAGAAGTCTGAGATGGAAAAAATGAAATGGCAGTAATACTTTGAAAATTTTTCTAAATAGGGTTGACTCTCACATTATGGTATATTCTAAAATATAATTGAGCTCAAAAATACACATATATGTGAGGTGAAAACTATGTTAAAAATAGGAGATTTTTCAAAGTTGTCAAGAATTAGTATCCGTATGTTAAGACATTATGATGAGATTGGTCTTCTTCGTCCAGAGGCAGTGGATAAGTTCACTGGATATCGGTATTATAGTGAAGCACAGCTTCCGCTTGTGGGGAGAATAAAGGCACTCAAAAATTTAGGATTCGAGCTTTCCGTTATAAAGGAGATTCTGGAAAAATATGAGGATACAGAAGAGATAGAGCAGTTTCTTCTTGTAAAACGAAAAGAGCTAGAAGAGCAGGATAAGGAAATACAACAGAGGCTTAAACTTCTTGACAGCACGTTGAAATGGTTAAGAAAGGATGGCAAGCTTATGAATTATAATATTGTATTAAAGACAATCCCAGAGCGTTATGTAGCGAGTGTTCGTCAAATTATTCCTGCGTATGACTGTGAAGGAATTCTTTGGGAGATAATGTGTAGGGAATTGGAGTCACAGAAGGTACAGCAGGCGAATCCACCTTATACAATGGCAATTTTTCACGATGAAGGGCATAAGGAGCATGAGCCAGATGTAGAGATTCAGAATTCTGTAGTTGGAAAATATAAAGATACAGAGCATGTAAAATTTAAGACTGTTTCTCCGATTCAGATTGCGTCTGCCACATACAAGGGGAGCTATGACCAGATTTCACAGGTGAATGCGGCAGTTGCCAATTGGGTAGTGGAGAATGGATATATTTTAGATGGGAAATCATTTTGTATCTATCACGTGAATCCTAGTCAGGTGTCTAATCCAGAAGAGTTGGTGACAGAAGTATGTTTTCCAGTGAGAAAGAAATAATAGTGTAATTAGGAAATAATTATCGGAATAGCGTCTCTTTAGAGATGCTTTCTTTTTATATTAAAATTGAAAATATACGACTAATAAGAAATGTTTTTAAGTTTAGTAATGAATTTATATTGTAACAAGTAGTATTTATTATTGACTTATATCTGTGTATTTGCTAGAATGAAAGTATTCACTTGCATGGAGGTGATGAGATGGACGAGACGAGTCAGAAAATAATAGATGCTGCGATGGCGTTAGTGCGAGATAAGGGCTATGTGGCGACGACTACAAAAGAGATAGCAAAGTTAGCCAGAGTCAACGAATGTACATTGTTTAGAAAGTTTGCGAGTAAAAAGGATATTATTTTAAAAGGGATGGAGCAGGAAAAATGGAGGGGGAATGTCACACCAGAAATTTTTTCTAATATAACTTGGGAGCTTAAGACAGATTTGGAAATGTTTATGAGGGAATATATGAATCGAATTACACCAGATTTTGTAAATTTATCTATTGGTCTTAGAGCACCACAGTTATATGAGGAGACTGCCTCTCTTATTATGAAAGTACCGCAGGCATTTTTGTCAGTATTTATAGAATACTTAAATAAAATGTGTGAGATGGGGAAAATACCAAAAGCAGATTATGAGGCTTTTGCAATGACTATTTTTTCCGCAACCTTTGGGTATACTTTTTTAAAGGCTTCCTTTGACGATAAACTTTCTGATGTGGATAGAGAAACATATATTAAAAATAGTGTGGAGCTATTTGTGAAAGGTTTGAATGGATAAAAGAGAGAAAGACTGCTCTAAAATAAAGTTTTTATTTTAAACAGGGATATTGCTAACATGATTTGAAGGCATATTTCATAGAAGATTTTATTTTGCAGCAGTCTTAAAAAATAAATATATGCAAGCAAGTACATGCATACAATATAAGATGGAGGGATGTTTATGGAAATCACAGGAGCACAATTAGTAATAAAGGCATTAAAAGAGGAAAAAGTGGATATATTGTTTGCATATCCAGGAGGACAGGCGATTGATTTATTCGATGCTCTCTATGGGGAGAGGGATATTCAAGTTATATTACCGCGACATGAGCAGGGGCTTATACATGCGGCAGATGGATATGCTCGTTCTACAGGAAAGGTTGGTGTATGTTTAGTTACAAGTGGACCAGGAGCGACGAATCTTGTTACAGGCATTGCCACGGCCAATTATGATAGTGTTCCGTTGGTCTGTTTTACTGGTCAGGTTTCTACAGAGCTTATTGGTAAGCATGCCTTTCAGGAAGTAGATATTGTAAGTATTACGAGTAGCATTTGCAAGTATGCTGTGTCAGTACGTAGCCGTGAAAAATTGGCAGAGACAATACAAAAAGCATTTTGGATAGCCTCCACTGGAAAACCAGGGGTTGTCGTTGTAGATTTACCAAAAGATATTCAGAGAGCGTTTGGCAGTGATGTTTATTTAAATACAGATGCTTATTTGAGAAGAAGTAGAAAACGTAATGATCAGTTATTGAGCAATTTACAGAAAGATATGACTCATTTGGAAACAAATTATCGAGAATTCCCTTCTAAAATCTTAAATAATTTAGCAGATGTGAGTTCAGATTATATAAAGCAGTTAGATAAAGCTTTTTCCAAATTAAGTCATGCTAAAAAACCGCTTTTTTTAATTGGTGGAGGAGTAAATATTGCTCATGCTAGTAAGGAGATAACAGAGCTTGCACAAAGAACAGGTATTCCAGTAGTTACGACGATTATGGGAAAAGGAGCCATTTCATCGAGTCATGAATTGTATATAGGAAATATTGGTATTCATGGCAGTTATGCTGCAAATCTGGCAATTAGTCGCTGTGATGTTTTAATTGCTATAGGAACAAGATTTAATGATCGTATCACAGGGAAGATTGAAAAATTTGCACCAGCTGCCGTCATCATCCATATAGATATAGATTCAACTTGTATTTCTAGAAATATAGAAGCTGATATCTCTATTGTTCTAGATGCTAAGAAAACTATTTGTGAGCTAATTGAGAGAGTAAAGTTGTTGGAAATCGAGGAACGAGGACTGAAAGTTCGAGAATGGAAATTAGAAATTTTAAAATGGAGATTGGAAATTCAAAAATGGAAGGAGGAGTATACCGCATCTATGCTCTGCACGCAAAGAGATAGTTTTGGTGTTTCGCAAAATATGCCACAGAAAATTATGAGAGAAATAAATGAAGTGTTTACTAATGCAGTTATCGCAACAGATGTGGGACAAAATCAATTATGGGCAACACAGTTTCTAGAACTCGGTGAAAACAAAAAGATGATAACTTCTGGGGGACTCGGCACAATGGGATATGGTCTTCCGGCGGCAATCGGTGCTAAGCTGGGAAATCCACATAAAGATGTTATCGTCATTGCGGGAGATGGTGGAATACAGATGAATATTCAGGAGCTTGCCACAGCAGTTGTATATGAACTGCCTATTATTATCTGTATTTTGAATAATGGTTATCTTGGAAATGTGCGGCAATGGCAAGAAATGTTTTACGAAAGACGTTATTTTAGTACATGTATGTGCTATCGAAAAAGCTGTCCTGTTGGGTGCAATCATCCAGATGAAAATTGTCCAGAATATACACCAAATTTTGTGAGTTTAGCGAGGAGTTATGGAGCAAGAGGGGTTCGTGTCACGCAAGAAAAAGATATAAGAAGGGCGCTGGAAGAGGCAAAGAAAAATACAAAAACTCCTACAGTAATTGAATTTATAGTTGATAGAGAGAGTAATGTAATGCCTATTGTTCCCCCGGGAAATGCTTTGGAGGATATGATTATGGAGAACATAGAAAAAAGTATATAAATCTGTTAGGCTCAGTGAAAAAAATTGACTATACTGAGGGTGAGAATTTAAGTATAGGTAATATCAAAGCGTGATAATATATTTTTTATATATTGTTTAGGACAGAACTGCAAATATATGATATACTGAGAAGAATAAATTGAAATTATAGGAGTGGGTGCGAGTGATTGCCAGAAAATATATACCATCTGATTGTGAAGATATAGCGGAGCTATTTTATGAAACTGTTCACGGTGTAAATGCTAGAGATTATACGAAGGAGCAGTTAAATGTATGGGCAACTGGTAAGGTGAATTTATTAGAGTGGAATAAATCATTGTCCGAACATTTTACGATTGTTGTGATAGAAGATGATATCATAGTTGGATTTGGTGATATTGATAAGAATGGATATTTAGATAGATTGTACGTACATAAAGATTATCAAAATCAAGGAATTGGAACTATTATTTGTGATAATTTAGAGCAAGCTGTACAAACGGATAAAATTACCACTCACGCCTCTATTACAGCGAAAAATTTTTTTATTTTTAGGGGATATAAAGTGATTAAGAAACAAGAAGTTATAAGAAACGGAATTTTTTTGACGAATTATATTATGGAGAAAAATAAATTCTAATATTAAGAATAGTATTAATTAGATTTGGAAGATTGGGGGGAAGTTAATGTTAGCATTTATTATATGGGCTGCTGTTGGAGTTATTATACTTGGTATCGGGATTTTTTCATTTTTTTCAAAAAAGCCAGTAGGTTTTTGGGCAAATGCAGAGATGTTTGACGTTGAAGATTATCAAAAATATAACTATGCAGTAGGCAAGTTGTTTTGTGTATTTGGAATCGTTTTTATTGTTTTGGGGGTGCCATTATTGGGAGGTCAGAATTCCTCGTTGGTGATAATCTCTGTAGTAGGAGTTATGGTGGAAACAATATTGTTAATGGTCATATATACTTTAGGGATAGAAAGAAAATATCGTAAAAAGAAATGATGAAATGAAACTTCTCGGAGGTGAAGAAAAATGAATCGTACAGAAAATGTAGAATTAACTACATTATGTTTAATAAGCAGAGACAATGAATATTTATTGCAAGATAGAGTGAAAGAGGACTGGAAAGGATTTACACTCCCAGGTGGACATATTGAGAAGGGGGAATCTATCGTAGATGCTATCATAAGAGAAATAAAAGAAGAGACAGGTTTGACAATTCTAAATCCGAAACTATGTGGAGTGAAACAATTTCCAATAGAAAACGGTCGATATATTGTATTTTTATTTCATGCAGATGAGTTTAGCGGCGAAGTTATCTCTTCCGAAGAAGGCAAAATGCATTGGGTTAAGAGAGAAGAATTATCAAATGTAAATTTAGTAAGTGGGTTTTATGAGTTGCTTGAGGTAATGTTGGATGATAATTTAAACGAATTTCAGTATATTGTTGAAGAGGATGAGTGGAAGATTGTTTTGAAATGATTTATAATAAAAACTTTTTCGTTTAGTATGGGCGGAAACCCACTGCCTTTAGGCGGTGGGAAGAGTTTTATGATATTATATAAGGAGTTACCAATCTGAGGTTTTTTTAGTAGAGCATACGAGAAAGTAAAAGGTTAGAGAAAATGAGATTGGAAAAGATAAAATTAAATATGAAAGAAACAATAAAAAATAGAATCGAGAAATTATTGTCAGAGGAGTATTATTGTAGTTTGGCGGAATTAAATGGGAAAAATACAATATATTCTATTAATACAAATGCCCAAAAGCCATATATTAAGATACTAGCATACAGAAATTGTATAGTGGTTTGTACGTCAGGAGATTTACATATAAAATTAAAAGAAATATTGAAAGATAAAAATCGAGATGAAATTTTTGAGCTTCCATTTGTTTATGGACAAACGATACACTATGTTCCAAACAATACTTATATAGGTAATATATCAAATATATTTAGCTATGAATATGAACTTCTCTTTTATAAAGATATTTTGAAATTGAGAGGCTTAGAGGGATTTGAGAATTCCTTATCATTTGATGAAAATGGCTACACGCCGACAAAAGCTGTTTATATTGCAAAGGATCATGAGAAAATTATAGGAATAGCAGGTGTATCCAAAACATCTATAGAAGATGTCTGGGAGATTGGTGTAGATGTTAAAGAAGAATATAGAAATGCTAGGTTGGGTACAAACTTAGTCAGTAATTTAACGAAAGAATTATTAATGAGAGATATAGTGCCATTTTATTCTGCATCCGTAACTAATATTGGTTCTCAGATGGTGGCGAGTAGATGTGGCTATATACCATTATGGGTCGATACATTTGGAACTATTTTGGATGGAAGTTCTGTGTACAATAATATTATTAGTGATTGATCACTAAATTTTTGAGAGTGAAAATTTTTAGTTTTAAAATTAGATAGATTAGAGTAAGGAAAGTATGAAAATAGATATAGTTGGTTCTGTCGCAAGTGGAAAAACGACATTGGCAAGAGAATCAGTATGATGGAGATTATAATAGATTTAAAATAGAGATAGGAGGAAAGGAGATTGAATATTACAGAAATATTGGGGGAAACAACAGAATATGATAAGAAGCAAGCAGTGGAAATAAAAAAGCCTAAAAGCTGGTTGAAAAGTGTAAGTGCCTTTGCTAATGGAGTAGGTGGTACATTGATATTTGGAATTGCTGATGATGGGACAATAGTGGGGATTGAAGATATTAAGAAAGTATCTGAATTTGTTAGTCAGAAAATCAAAGAACGTATTGAGCCATTACCAGAAATTATTTTAAAAATACAAAAGACGGCTGATGAAAAGGAATTATTGTTATTAAAAGTATTATCAGGTCAAGAAACTCCCTATTATTATACGGGTGATGGAACGATGGAAGCATATGTTCGAATAGGAAACGAGAGTGTTTCCGCTAATGCAACAGAATTAAAGAGACTTGTACTCAGAGGAAAAAATTCTTCTTATGATTCTCTGATTTCAGATTATATTTTTGAAGATTTTTCTTTTTCTAAACTTCGTGAGAGATATAAAGAATGGACTGGAAATAGCATGAGTGAAAAGTCATTTGAATCTTTTGGAATTGTTGGAAGAGATGGAAGGCTTACAAATGCAGGAGCAATACTCGCAGATAATTCTCCCATTCGTCATTCCAGACTATTTTGTACAAGATGGAATGGTTTAGATAAAAGTGGGGGACAAGTTGACGCATTAGATAGTGGAGAGTATAGTGGTAGTTTGATTACACTTTTAAATGAAGGTGTTGCCTTTGTGAAACGTAATATGAAGGTTTTATGGAAGAAAACGTCAAATTCAAGAATTGAATTGCCTGATTATTGTGAAAGAAGTGTATTTGAGAGTATTGTTAATGCATTAGTTCATAGAGATTATTTAATAAATGGGAGTGAAGTCCATATTGATATATTTGATAATCGACTTGTGATATATTCTCCAGGAGAGATGCCAGATGGGACAAATATTCAAGAAAGAGATATAGATATGATTCCATCGGTGAGAAGGAATCCTGTATTGGCAGATATATTTAGTAGATTAGGGTATATGGAGAGACAGGGAAGTGGATTGAATAAAATAAAAAGTGCATATGAACATGCAGTAAATTATACTCCAGAAAAAGTACCAGAATTTTATTCTGATAGAGTACAGTTTACAGTTACATTAAAAAATTTAAATTATAATATTAAGAAAAAACAAGCGAAAAAAACAAGCGAAAAAAACAAGCGAAATAAAACAAGCGAAATAAAAAAGGAAAATAAAACTCAAAAAAACAAAGAAAAAATTATTGATTTTCTTAAATTGCATGGCATTTCTAGGACAAGTGAAATAGCAGATATACTTGAATTAAGTGAGGCTAGAACTCGTGTTATTTTGAAAGAATTGGTGGAAGAAGGCAAGCTTGGTACAAGCGGAGGAACTAAAAATAGAGTGTATTTTCTACAAGTTATTATGGATAATTCAAATGATAAATAGAAATATATTTATTAATACAGGTAAATTCTAGTTCACGGAACAAAATAAAATTGAAAACTTAAAGGAGGAATCATATGAAATTTAAAATTAGAGAATGTTGTGTCGATGATGCGAAGTATATTCAAGAATTGAATTACAGTGAAATGGGATACGACTATTCTATGGAAGATACAAAACTAAAATTAGGGAGTTTGTTAACTAGTAAGAAAGATAAAATATTTGTGGCTGTTGTAGATGATATTGTTGTAGGTTATATCCATGCAAATGATTATGATGTTATTTATGCACCTAATATGAAAAATATTATGGGAATTGCTGTATCAAGTGCATATAGAAGGAACGGCATAGGTGAGGCGCTATTAGGGAAGATAGAAGAATGGGCAAAAGAGAGTGGGGCAAAAGGAGTTCGATTGGTGTCTGGTGCTACAAGAGTAGGAGCTCACGAATTTTATCGTCATATGGGATATGATGGTGGAAAACAGCAGTTGAATTTTAAAAAGTGGCTTTGAGTGACAGAATTTGTGATTTTGCTTTGGTAGTAAGTTATATATTATATTTTATGAAAAAGATTATATAGTTATTAATTCAAATCCATAGATTGAAATAAATTGATAATTATACAAAAAAATGGAGGTTAAAAATGATAAAATTTAATGAGGATTTAGAGGCGTATACATTGGAAATAGATGGAATATTATTTAGCTGGGAGGAAGAACCAGAGGGAGATTATGAAAGTGAAGCACAAATAGTTGCTGAAAATTATAAGAATAATTTATCAAAGATTATCGACTTTATATCTGAAGATATTCGAGAAGTATATGGTGATATGGAGTTAGAAGAAATAAAAGAAAATTTAGGGAAACCGATTATAGATATTTATAATGGACAGGTAACATACTGTGAACAGACTTTTGATGATATTCATATTTTTAGTTTTGAATTTTTAGATGATGAGTTTAGTGAATTACAGTATTTTGGTATTGATGGTTAAAACGAATAATAGAATAAATAAATTTTAGTTTTGAAATCGAGTAAATATGGGGCAAGTTAAGACTTTGGATATAGAGAGGGTTAAGGAGTTGGAGCAGGTGAAAATATGGATGATTGGGGTAATCATATTGAGATAGCAAATAAATCAGTTGTAGACGGCGCAATTAGAAAAATTGGATATCAAGAAATTTCAGATAAATTTATAGAACAAATTGTACAAAATCAATTAATAAAAACAATACAGATTAGTGAGGCTGTGCCAAGTGAAGCGTTTTACCAGATAGATAGAATATTGGAAAAACGTCCAGATATTTGTTTTAGGATTTATGGGTTGTATAATGAGGATAAATTAGATTTACTAGTATTAAGGAAAATGAAATATTTGACTCGATTATGGCTTGATTGGGATATGCGTGATTGTCAGAATGTCACTGACTTTGATATATTATGTGACTTATCTAATTTAAAATCGCTTCAGCTTAATTTATTTAACCTAAAAGATTATTCTTTTATAAAAAGTCTATCCAATAATCTTGAGAGATTGATTATACATGCAGATACTTTATCTGGCGGAATTAAGTTTGATTGTTGTTGGTTATTAAAATATAATAAGCTTCATACTTTATTTTTGGGAAAAAAGGCTAAAAAAAATATTGAGAAAATCAGGTATTTGCCAAACTTGAGAAAAATAACACTAGAGGGAATTAAATTGGATGATTTTGAATTTATGAAAGAGTTAAATATTGAATCATTAAGTATCGGGTGGTGTGCGAGTACGAATTTACATCAATTAGGTGAATTTACAAGTTTGAAACATTTGGAATTGTGGAGAATTATGAAGCTGGAAGATATTTCATTTATCAGTAGATTGATTCATTTAGAATCATTAAGTTTGATTGACTTAAAACATGTAAGACAATTGCCTGATTTGTCAAAACTAACAAAATTGCAGCATATAAAATTGGATAATGTTGCAATCGATTTGGATTCATTAGATAGTGAGTTGAAAAGGATAGTATATTTTTAATAGGTAATGGAAAAATTCTAATTTTAATTATTTAGTAGAAAAGATAAAAGATTCAAGTGTTTTGAGAGGAGAATTATATGAAAATTGAATTAAAAAAATGGTCTTTTGATGATAAAGAAAGTTTAATCGAAATATGCAATGCAGTTGATAGAGAATATTTGTCAAATAGACTGCCATTTCCATATACAGAGGATAGTGCAAAGTGGTGGTTAAATATGGTTTGTGAACATGATGGAAAAGATGGAGTTTTTCGAGCCATTATAGTAGACGGAAAAATAAGAGGAAATATTTCTGTCGAGCAAAAAGAGGATGTCTATGCAAAGGATGCAGAGCTTGGATATATGCTTGTTACAGAAAGTTGGTCGAAGGGAATTATGACAGAAGCGGTGAGCCAAATTTGCGATATTGCATTCGCAAAGTTGGATATTATTCGTATAACTGGATTAGTCTATGAGCCTAATATTGCTTCTAGGAGAGTTTTGGAGAAAAATGGGTTTGTCTTAGAGGGAATGATGAAAAATGCTGTCGTTAAAAATGATAATATTTATGATTTATGTGTTTATGGAAGACAGAAGTGAATCGTATAATTAATATAGAGGTGACGAAATGAAAATAGTAATAATACATGGGCAGAGTCATAAAGGCTCAACATATCATATCGCAAGGATGCTTTCAGAGAAATTGAAAGGTGAGATTACAGAGTTCTTTCTCCCGAGAGATTTTCATTCTCTCTGTGTGGGATGTACGAATTGTTTTAAAAAATCTGAGACATTATGTCCTCATTATGAAAAACTAAAACCTATCACAAAAGCTATGGATGAGGCGGATGTAATTATCCTGGCAAGTCCTGTATATGTGTATCACGTCACTGGTGCAATGAAAGTATTTTTGGACCACTATGGTTATCGGTGGATGGTACATCGTCCTGAAGAAACGATGTTTCGCAAACAGGCTGTCTGTATCTCGACGGCAGCTGGGGCGGGAACGAAGAGTACGAATAAAGATATGGCGGACAGTGCATTTTTTTGGGGAATTGGTAAAATATATAAATATGGGATAAATATTGCGGCAGTTTCATGGAATGAGGTTGATGATAAGAATAAAAAGCGTATTGAGAAAAAAATGGATGCTTTGGCGAAAAAAATCAGAAAAAATAATGGAAGGGTAAAGCCGGCATTGAAAACGAGATTATTCTTTCATTTTGTGAGATTTCTGCAAAGAGGCGGTTGGAATAAGCCGGATGTGGATTATTGGAAAGAGAAAGGCTGGACAGGGAAAAAACGCCCGTGGAAAAATTAAAAAAGTGGGTGAAAGGATGACTTTACAACAGTTGAGATATGTCACAATGGTGGCAGAGACAGGAACAATAACAGAGGCGGCAAAAAAATTATATATATCGCAGCCTAGCCTCACGAATGCGATTCATGAATTAGAGAAAGAGATGAATATTAGTATTTTCAATAGAACGAATAAAGGCATTAGTTTATCCAAAGAAGGAGAAGTGTTTTTAGGGTACGCCAGACAGGTATTAGAGCAGGTGGCAGTTCTTGAAGATAAATACAAAGGTGGCAATGGGGAGAAAAAGCAATTTTGTGTGTCAACACAGCATTATTCCTTTGCGGTAAATGCTTTTGTGGATTTGATTAAAGAGTATGGTCAGGATGAATATGATTTTAGTTTGAGAGAAACTCAAACTTACGAGATTATTGAAGATGTGGCAAGAATGAAAAGTGAGATTGGGATATTGTTTTTGAATACGTTTAATGAGAAGGTGCTTCATAAATTATTAAGAGAGCAAAATTTAGAGTTTCACGAATTATTTGTTGCAAGACCGCATGTATTTATGAGCAGGAGACATCCACTTGCGGGCAGAGAAATGATAACAAATGAGGATTTAGAGCCCTTCCCATATTTATCTTTTGAGCAGGGAGAGCATAATTCGTTTTATTTTTCGGAAGAAATATTTTCAGATTTTGAGAGAAAGAAGAATATACGAGTGAGAGATAGGGCGACTTTATTTAATCTTTTAATCGGGTTGAATGGATATACCGTTTGCAGTGGAATTATCGATAAAAATTTAAACGGAAAAGATATTATTGCTTTGCCTTTGGCGGAGGAGGGGAGGATGCATATTGGCTATATTACCCACAAGAAAGGGCGGTTAAGTAGATTAGGGAATACTTATTTAAGAGTATTAAAAAAATACATAGAATAATAAAAAATCGTATTGTTTATAGTTTGAAACTATGGACAACACGATTTTTTTTGTATTATACAAAATGGTATAAATTATTTAAAATAGTGAAGGTATTAAGAAGTCAGTAAAAATATCAAGACAGTAAAAATAATAAGAATAGAAAAGGAGAAAAATAATGAGTAAATTAAACACACCATTTCGATATGATTATGTAGGAAGTTTTTTAAGACCAGAGAAATTAAAGAAAGCGAGAGCGGATTTTGAGGCGGGAACGATTACTGCAGTAGAGTTAAAAGCGGTTGAAGATGAATGCATTTTAGATTTAGTAGAAAAACAAAAAAAAGCAGGATATCATGTAATTACTGACGGAGAATTTAGAAGAGCAACATGGCATTTGGATTTTATGTGGGGATTTGAGGGAGTTGCACATAAAAAGACGGAAAAAGGCGTTGCTTTTTGTGGTGAGGCGGCATTGATTGATGATACATGGCTTACCGGAAAGATTGTTGCGGGCAATCATCCATTTGTGGAACATTATAAATTTGTAAAAGCTTTGGAAGATGAAAATACAGTGGCAAAGCAGACAATTCCGGCACCCGCTCAGTTTTTTCAGCAGATGATAATTCCTGTAAATTTGGAGACAACAAGAAAATTTTATCCTTCGGATGAGGAATTGATTGAGGATATCGCAAAGGGGTATAGAAAAGTAATTCGTGATTTATATGATGCAGGTTGTCGCAATATTCAATTTGACGATTGCACATGGGGAGTTTTAGTAGCAGAGGGAAGTGTAGAGCGCTATGGAAAAGATACAGACTTAGCATCTATCACGGAAAAACTGCTAAAAGTAAATAATATGGCGATAGAAGGAAAGCCTGATGATTTGGTAATCAATACCCATGTATGTAGAGGCAATTATCATTCTGCATACTTTAGCAGTGGAGCATATAATCCAGTTGCAAAGCCACTTTTTGGACGTGAAAATGTGGATGCCTATTATCTTGAATTTGACGACGAGCGTTCTGGCGGATTTGAGCCGCTAAAAGAAATCACAGGTGATAAGAAAGTAGTTCTCGGGCTTATTACTTCTAAGAATGCAAAATTGGAAGATAAGCAGATGATTAAGGAAAGAATTTATGAGGCAGCAAAATATATTCCATTAGATAGATTGTATCTTAGTCCACAGTGCGGATTTGCATCCTGCGAAATTGGCAATAAACTGACGGAAGAAGAGCAATGGGCAAAGCTTGCACTTGTCAAGGAGATTGCAGAGGAAGTTTGGGGATAAGATAGTCTATGAGAAGACATGAGTTGATTCTCAAAATAAATAATAATATAAGGGGATGTCGGAAATAAATTTATTATTTCTGACATCTCCTATTTTTACATCTATGTTCTCTCTTCTTTGGTTTTTATTTATTATGCAACAGTTTGTCTCTTATCCCATTAAATATAAGAAAAAATACAGAATAAATGTTTTGGTTGACATTTGAATGGAAAAAATGTATTATTTTTATGTGATTGTTGAATAGAGGTGATTGATATGCAGATAAATCCAATTATATTAGAAAAAATAAAGAGTAATAACAATATTATAACTACAGCTCAAGTTAGTGAATTGGGATTTTCACGTACAATTCTTTCAAAATATGTAAAAGCGGGACTTCTTGAGCGTAGCAGACAAGGAATATACATTCTTTCTGATTCGGTACATGATGACATGTGTACATTGATGATGCGTTCAGATAAGATTATTTTTTCGCATGATACAGCCTTGTTTTTGAATGGTTTATCTGAAAGAACACCGTTCATTCATTCGGTAACGATTCCGAGTAATACATCACTTCCAAATTCATTGATAGATGAATGTCAGTGTTATTATATAAAACCAGAGTTGCATTCAATTGGCGTGATTAAAAAAAAGAATACGTTAGGAAACGTAGTTCGTTGTTATAATCTAGAACGTACTATCTGTGATTTGTTACGTTCACGAAATAGGATTGACGAGGAAACTGTTATTAGTGCGGTGAAGAATTATGCTGTTTCATTAGATAAAGACCTTAATTTATTGGCAGTATATGCTTCTACATTTGGAGTAGATAAAGAATTAAAAAGATATATGGAGGTTTTGTTATGAGTTCAAAAGCTATGAGTCTAAAGGGGCGAATTAAAAATTATGCAAAGGGTAATAATATCACAGCTCAGGTAGTTCTGCAGAATTATATGTTTGAACGTTTTCTAGAAAGATTGTCCGTATCAGAATATAGAGAAAAGTTTGTTATTAAGGGTGGAATGCTAATTGCAGCCATGGTGGGACTGGATACCAGATCAACAATGGATTTAGATACAACTTTAAGAATTTGAGGCGGGAATTCTCGGTTACTTGTATCCGAGATGAAAGCCCTA
>JAUUSJ010000080.1 GCA_030841965.1 Blautia sp. | reverse complement strand
CTTCAATCTTAACTAAATGACATTGCTTTGCCGCTGGAGCACTGTTTGAGCGCCAAAGGCGCGAGTTTGCGGGAAACGGCAAAAATCAGCGTATGTCGAAAAACCGTGGGAACGAACGTGTTTTTAGAGGACATATCTCCTACCTCTCTTCGCGTCTGCCCTCCAACATTTTCGCGTCTGCCCCCAAGCCTCTATATAACCACTACCCCCTTATAACAATCAAGTCAATCTCCCCCCTATCATCATATTCAGAAGATAGTTTTTGAATATCCCATGTACAGATGCAGTGAACAGGAATGATAGATGGTAATGTCAGCGTATTTTCTATAGAAATATATATAATTCTCTCTTCCGGAATACAAGCTTCCAGACAATAACTATTTTGAATATCAAAAGGCTCCCAAGCATACTGGAGAAATTCGCTGCGCTCAATATTGCTATGCATATACTCCCCTATTAAAATATCCAGATAACTCCCATGATAGCTATCCAAAAGATGTCGAGTAATACGGTAGAAACCAGATGGCATTCCACAGAGTTTGATATTAATATTGATATCAGATGTCGTCTCAAAAATATCATATATATTTTCAAAATTATAATTTTGCTCCGTGATACCAGTGTGAAAAGCATTAAAATGTGCATAGTTAAAAGCAATTGCCTGATAATGTCCCTGTGATTTTTGCGTAATCAAATAATTGGAGCCACGGCAGATAATTTTATCTCCTTTTCTGGTTATCATATCAAAAGCATAAAAGGCAGGAGATTTTATGAAATTAGTACTGAAAAGTCCCTGACTCCAGTAATCGTAGCCGGCAGTATTTTTTGTTTTCGTTGAAAAATCATCCATAAAGAGCCAATATCCAAGTAAATCACAAATATCTTGGAGTTCTAAAATACTTTTACAAATAAAAGTTGCCTGAAACCTCGACTGGGAAATCGGCAAATCTGGTATATACGCAGAAGTCCATTTGGTAGCATATAGAGGTAGATTCGGATAGTATTTTTGAATGATTGCTTTTGCATCTTTACAGCGTTTTTGCAAAATATTTTTATCCGTACTAATCTGTAAAATATCCCTATCACAAGTAAAATAGTTCAAGTAAATAGAAATAAAATCCAAATCGACCTTTTGAAGAGATAATGAGGAAAGTAGCTCTTCTAATGCATAGGTTGAGAAGCAGTAGTCAAACCCAGGACCTCCTATACTAGAACCAGGGAGATAATGATTTAAGAGCTCTCTGATTCGCTTTATGTCAGATGCATATTTTTTAAAATTATCTCTCGGCGAAAACCATAATTCAAATTTCCATTGAGATAGCCAGTCGGCAGGCCAGTGCGCTGCACAGTAGGAAAGAAAGTTTTCAAAAAGTTGAAAAAATCGTTCGCTTCTTAAGGTTGCGTCAGGAATGGACCAAGGAGAGCGGGACGCCTCATAGCGCTGTGATAATTCCACGAAGGGAATGAAATCATTTTGGTAAAGAAACGTAATGACGATATTTACATTTTGAAAAAAATATTCATAGTCGGGAAGCACGCGGGGAATAAAAGAGTTACTAATAAGCTCTTGCACCCGTATATAGCGAAATCCAAAGCGATGGCAGCTAAAAAGGAGGGCTTCTTGATATTTTTGAAAAAGCAGGTTATGTATTTTCCCGATATTGATGATAGTACAAATGTTTTTTTGGGTAGTTTCTGACTGATGCATATCAACGATAACAGATTGAGGCTGTGTCAAGATAGCAGTATCAGCTGTAGCATTTGTCAGAAATTCGGCACGGGTATCGGTGGGTTTGGGGGCACTGGAATGATTTTTCCGATATTCCTGTGGAGATTGGTGGTAAGCAGCATAAAAATTTTTATAAAATGTATTTGTATTTGCAAATCCATTTTGGATAGCAATCTCTGTTATAGATAAATTGGTGAAACGCAAACTCTGTTCTGCGTGAAATAATCTTTTCTCGTTAAGCATTTTTTTGAAAGAACAGTTCATATGTTTTTTCATGAACGAGGAGACATACTGAGGAGATAAAAACAGGGTATCTGCGAGTGTCAAAAGGGATATCGGCTCATAATAATGTAGGTTGATATATTCTATAATCTGCATCGCCCTGTCATGATATTTATCCGGAATATGCGAAAGCTGGTCTTTATCTATCAAACTGTGACTATTTTTTTTCAATTCATCCAGCAAAAGAAGAAGAAGACCACAGATGCTAAGTGCATTTTGACTGGAGTTTTCGGCATATTTGGCAGCGATGGAGATAAGGAGATTTTTAATTTGTGTATAGTCCTTCCCTGGCTCCAAGACAGAGTCGCAAGACAAAAAATAATGCTCAGATAAATGTTCATAAAAAAACTTAGACGTAATTCCCATATGTAAGATGCTATTATTCTTTTGGGAAGATAAGGTATAAGTTTGTCTGGGATTTAATAAACATATATCGCCGAAAGAATAGATTCCAGTTTTGTGAAAAGTATCAAGTGAAATTTCCCCAGATAATACATAGATAAAATCAAAGGAATCCGATTGTATCGTCGATGATTTTGACACGGTATATTTTTTTAAAAATAAAATTGGTGAATCTATTTGGTTATTCATAAAAAATATCTCCTTAAAATGTAGAATATTGTTCAATCAGGTATAAACAAACTTCGGGGGTATTTTGTTCGCATTCTAGGATAAGAGGTTTATTCTCCTCTACCGATTGAACGGATAGTTTTGGTGATAATGTGGATAGCCGATATAAATCTTCTAATTCCCATTGTCTCGTAGGATTGAGAAAACCTATTTTTTCCCATTCATAAAATAAATTGCTTATCTTTTCAGAAATACGGTATTCTTTTATCAGATATTTTCCAGAAGGAATATGGAAAAACTGAAAATGATACTGCCTATTTGGGATGGACTGAAATAATTGCTCGTTTCCCGTGAGAATATCTTCTTTTTTTATGTTTTCATCAAGATATTTCGGAGCAGGATGTGCATAATGGTTTATTAAAATCTGGAAACTACCGTTGGAGTTTTCTGTGAGTATATATTTCTCAGTAGATTTTATCAGATAATTTCCAAGCAGGGATAGGATACGAAGAGCATAGTAGGATGCTTTTGGAATATGAGTATCCGTAAAAAGTCCCCATCCTCCAAACAAAAATTCTAATGTATCTGAGTAGCGTAGAGGTGCGTCGGATAGTAAATAATAGCCTATTGCCTCTATCCCAGAATGGAGTGAATTCAAAAAAGTTTTTACCAAAAAAGTTGCCTGATAGCTAAGGTCATTTAAGTAATTTCTGGAAGAAAGATTGGAATTAAATTCAGTAATCCAGATTTTCTTTCCAGGATATAGCTTGGCTACTTCCGCCTGAAATATCTGAAGACGTTTTTTTATAATATTGGCATCATCGCATATCACATATTCGTTGCCTCCACGTTTATTGATGGAGTATAGATATGCGGAAAAGAAATCAGGAATATTTTTTTGCTCTTTAAAAATATTTAAGTAATTATGTAGTACATCATTACTCTCCCAGTCATTAAATCCTGGACCACCGATTTTACAGTGAGGCGAGTAGGAGCGAATAATAGAGTATATTTTTTGAAAATATTCCACAAAATTTGGAAAGAGAAAGTTTGTAGTCTCTTCTGGGTCCGTAAAGGTATAACTAATTTCAAACATCCATTTATCAAAACATTCCTGACCATATCGGTTGATACAAGAGCGGAGAAAGTTAGGAAGCAGATATAAAAGTTCGTCGTAATATTGACGAGAATCAATACGTTCATCCAAAATAAGCGAGTTGGTTGCTGTCGGTTGAATCAGAAAAACTTTATTGCCAAGCTCAAGGAAGGGATAAAGACCATTTTGTATTACGACGTCCAAGAGAGAAAATACAGCAGTATAATTATATAATTTATGGTTATCGACACTATGTTCTTGGATTAGGTCTTTTATTCTGCAGATACGTCCGTAAGTAAAGCCGATTTTTTCTTGAAGAAGTTTGAGTTCTTGTTCTATTCGGAGAGTCCCTAATTCCGGCGCATATCCTAGGTTGATTAATTTATTCCAAAAGATTGGCAGTGGTTTCTTTTTATTCATATCAAAGGAAAGATAATATGATTCGGTAGGGGCTTCTTTTTTTGAAGTAGGAATCATAGGAACTGGTGTGAATTTTCGTTCTGGTGAATGGATGACTGTTCCCAAGTTAAAATTTAAGTTGGATACGTCTTGGTTTTTCCTCGATACTGTCTGAAAGAATGGAGAGTCCAAAGGCAGACCGGTTTTCTCACTGATATTTTTCTGCGATAATGATGTATATAGGAGATAATCATTTGCCCTCTTTGTTCGCAAGTTTGTCAAATATTTCCGAAATGTTTTTCCAGTATAAAGATTCATAATTCGAGATAAATATTGCGGTGTGATTTGAAATCGTTTTGCAGTGTCAACCTGGGTGATATGAGAGGAAGAATATTCTTCTATATAGGAATGAATCGCAAGGAAGAGTTTCTTCGAGGCAGTAGGTGGATTTGAGTGAATCGTCGCAGTTGGAGAATTATCTTTTAATATTTGTAATATTTCATATAGGATGGATGCCTTAGAGAAGGTCGCAGTTGTCTCAGAAGAAAATTCCAAAGAGGCATAGTGATAGATTGCCTGACATAATTGCGTATTGGCTTCTGGTGATAGCGTAATTTCATCTCTTGTAAAAAAATAGGAATCCTTTAGAAAATCTAGCAAAAATTCTGGTTTTAATACGAAATGAATGGCGGTGCAGTTTTTGCCGTCAAAATAGACAGGGAAAGTCCCTGTAAATTGATAGCAGGTTGCCGAAATAGAAATATTTTTATAAGTACCAGTCATTTGTCCGTCTAGTACGGCAATCAGATGAAAATGCAAAGATTGTAATACCTGTGGTTTGGAGAGTTTTATCTGACGACAGCTAAGTACGTAGCTGGTAATATTTTCAATATCCATGCGCAGCTTCCTTTCTTTTTTTTATTTCTGCCTGTATCGGCAGATAGATGAATTTATTATCATGATACCAGGAAAGATTCATAAAATCAATAAAAAATGAAACTAATTATATGAAATAAGAATTATACAGTTTAAATTTAAGTAAAAAACAGAAAAAATATATTCAATAGATTAAAAAAATAAAGACTATAAGCTTCGGATAATGCTATGATATAACCAGAAATCAACAAGGCGCCAGATTTCAGAAGAGTCTCATCTGGATATGATATGATGCCAGAGGCAAAAAAACTTTTGACCCCGACATCATGATATTGAGAGGTGTTTCAGATAGAGAATGGTTATCGCTATTCAACGAAGGATATAAAAAGTAAAGGAGAAGAAACTATGCAGGAAACATATAAAATAGGGGCAAAAGAATATACGGCATATGGAATGGGAAATTTTGCATCACAGCTTTCCTGGACTATGGTCAGTACATATTTATCCGTCTTTTATACGGATATCTTTGGATTAGCTCCTGCGGCTGTGGCAATTTTGTTCTTGGTTGCTAAGGTGTGGGATGGTATTAATGACCCGATGATGGGGGCGATTATGGAGCGTACTCATACCAAATGGGGAAGATTTCGCCCGTATATTGCCATAGGGGCGCCGATATTGGTTATTTTTACGATATTGACATTTAGTGTGCCGAATTTTGGTGATAAGGGAAATTTGATATATGCATATATCACTTATATTGGACTTGGAATGGTTTATACGATGACAAATGTACCTTATCAAGGACTTCCAGCGGTAATGACGAGAGACCCACATAAGATTAACAGATTGAATTCTGCTCAGACTATGGGAATGATGCTTGGAATGATTCTTTTGAATCTGATTACCCTTCCTTTGGTTAATTACTTTGAGGCGATACGCCCGAAATCGGGATATCAGATAACGGCAGGTTTGTATTCTATCATCGCTCTTCCTATGTTTTGGATTTGCGCAAAGAGGTGTAAAGAAACAGTGACCGTAGAAAAAGAATATCAGCCTCCTTTGAAGGAATCGATAAAACAGATTATTAAGAATAGAAACTTAATGATGATTATTTTATACACGATTTTAGCCATGATGGGCACGATGGGAAGGATTGGAGTAGCTGTTTATTTCTATCTTCATGTGGCGAATGCAGGGGCATTTATCTCTATCTTCATGATGATGCCAATGCTTATAGGAGCGGTAATTATGCCATTTGCGCCAAAGGCGATGGAACGTTTTGGAAAAAAGAAAGTAATTATGTTTGCATTAGTTGTGCAGATACTTGGTCTCGCTATGATGAGTGTGGGTCCATATACGAGTATTCCATATTTATTCTTATGCCATATCATCTATGGTCTTGGGGCAATAGAGAAGGCATGTGGACCATGTATGATAGTGGATGCCTTGGATGTTATGGATGAGAAAACAGGGGTAAGACCTGATGGAACAGCATTTTCTCTCATGGGACTTGGAACGAAGATTGGAACGGCAATTGGTTCAGCTGTCGGTGTGGCTATTATCGGATGGTATGGATACTCAGGTTCAGAAGTAGTGACTGCCCATGTAAAGACAGGAATTAATATAGGTGTAAATATAATGCCGATTGTTATCTTTGCATTGGCGTTTATCCCAGTACTTTTATATTCCATAAAAGAGGAGGATATGCCAGAGGTTCGTAAAAACTTACAGATAAGAAACGAGAAACGTAAAGCAGAGCAAGAAAAAAATACTATAAATTAAAAATTTAAGAAAGTGAGGAATTTAACATGAAAAAAGTAAGAGTTGGTATTGTAGGATGTGGAGGAATTGCAAATCAAAAACATCTTCCATCTTTAAAAGCAAATGCAGAGTTGAATGAGGTAGTAGCATTTTGTGATACGATTGTGGAGAGAGCACAAAAAGCGGCAAAGGAGTATGGAACGGAGGATGCAAAAGTCTATACAGATTATAAGGAGTTAGTCAATGACCCAAATGTGGATGCAGTACATGTATGTACTCCAAATGTGGCACATTGTCCAATCACAGTTGCAGCATTTGAGGCTGGAAAACATGTAATGTGTGAAAAACCGATGGCTCACTGTACTTCAGATGCACAAAAAATGTTGGATGCATGGAAGAAGTCAGGCAAGAAATTTACAATTGGATACCAGAATCGACTAAGAGATGATACACAAACGCTGCACGCTTCCTGTGAAGCAGGGGAACTTGGAGAAATTTATTTTGCGAAGGCTCACGCTTTAAGAAGAAGAGCAGTTCCAACCTGGGGTGTATTTCCAAACAAGGCTTTACAAGGCGGCGGCCCATTGATTGATATCGGAACACATGCGTTAGATATCACTCTCTGGATGATGAACAATTATGAACCTGTATCTGTATCAGGTCAGGTATTTTATAAACTCGGACGTCAGGAGGATGGACCAGAAGGAAATGTCTTCGGACCTTGGGACCCAAAGACTTTTGAGGTGGAAGATTCTGCATTTGGTCTTGTGAAAATGAAAAATGGTGCGGTTATTTATCTGGAGGCATCATGGGCTTTGAATATTTTGAAATCAATGGAAGCTTCGACTACTCTTTGTGGTACGAAGTCTGGAGCGGAGATTCACCACGGAGGAAGTTATGCACAAGACGAGTTAATCTATAATACAGTAGAGCATAATCAGCTTATGGAAAAGACAATCTCACCAGCAGGTGTTGTGGACTTTTTCGAGGGAGGTGCTTCCGCAGAGGGAGTCAGAGAACAGAAACAGTGGCTGGAAGCCATTTTATATGATAGAGAACCTCTAGTAAAGCCAGAGCAGGCTCTTGTTGTGACTAAGATTTTAGAGGGAATTTATCAGTCGGCAGAGACAGGAAAAGAAGTATTTTTCTAAATTTTTCTAAAATAATACCCAGTGACTGCTAAATGCCTGGCGTCACTGGGAAGAAGGAGGAAATAGATATGGCTGGAAGAGAAATTTATAATCCAAATGGATTTAAAAATATAAAAGAAAAGGAAAAGATAATAGGATTTGCATTTGAATTTAAAGCTCAGTATTATCGAGGAATAACGCTATCTATCGTTAGGGATATTAAAATTGAGGTAGATGGAGAGAATATCCCAAGAGAAAATATCCGTTTTACTGTAAATGGACAGACTTTTACTTTGGAGGAGATGCGCACAGTAATCAATGCAAATTACCGCTGGGAATTTGGTGAATATGCGCGTATAACGGTATTAAAAGAGAATGGATTAAGCTCAGGAAAGCATCATATCAAGGCAGTACAGGTAATTGCGCCTTCTTATATGCCTATGATTTTGGAACCTGTATGTGAGACAGACTTTGAAATTTAGTGAGGAGGAATAAGATGAGTTACGATATTAAAAGAAGTATATCTTTATATAGTTATCAGGATGAATATTATGAGGGAAAATTAGATTTAGAGGGATGTCTTCGCGAGGCTGCGAAAACAGGAGCAACAGGAGTGGAACTTTTGGCGGAGCAGATGATTAAGAGATTTCCACTTCCAATTGAGACAGAGGAGTTTAGAGCTCAATGGTTTGGATGGTTGGAGAAATATGGACTAGAACCTTCCTGCTACGATGCTTTTTTGGAGAATAAAATCTTTGATAATCGAGTTCTCTGCTTAGGAGAGCAGATTGATATGATGAAGCGAGATATTAGACTTGCATCTTTGCTTGGTTTTAAGGTGCTAAGAACATTAGTTTCTACTCCTATGGAAGTAATTGAGGGAAGTCTGGATTACGCAGAAGAAAAAGGGGTGAAAATTGGATTGGAAGTTCACGCTCCATTTTCTCTAAACTCTGGCTGGGCAGACGGGTATCTAGAATTGATTCACCGCACAGGTACAAAATACTTTGGATTTATTCCAGATATGGGAATCTTTTGTCGAAATATACCAGATGTCGTTCGCGAGAAAGCGAGAAGGCATGGTGCAAGTGAAGAATGTATTAAAATTGTGGATGATGCTTATAAAGAACGAGTAGAAAAAGGTTTTACCAAGATAAAATATGATTTGAATTTAGGTAAGGCAAATATGGACTATCGTATGGCAAATGGTATGCAAAAGATGATGGATTCGGTAAAGGCAGCGGGAGGTGGACAGGCAGATTTGGAATATGCAAGCTCGTCTTTCACTTATTCATGGTCTGACCCAAAAGATATTATTGATAATATTGATTATATTTATCATACCCATGCAAAATTTTATAATATGCATGAGGATTATAAAGAGACGGCAGTGGCAATCCCAGAAGTTGTGGAGGCGTTTAAGAAAGCTGGATATAAGGGTTACTTAAGTTCAGAGTATGAGGGAGGAGAACATTTAAGGTATGATACCGCTGTGGACAGTATTGAGCAGGTTCGCCGCCATCAGGAGGCTTTAAAGAGGGCAATTGAAAGTTAGGAGGTTATTATGAAATTAGGATTTGTGAGTGCAATATTAGACCAGAGTAGTTATGAGGAGATGATGGATACCGCTTCTAATTTGGGATTCCAATGTGTAGAGGTTGCATGTTGGCCAAAAGGAAAGGCGGAGCGCAGATACGCAGGTGTCTCTCATATTGATGCCGAGCGTGTATTAGAAGATGATACATATGCCAAATATATTATGGATTATGCAAAGAAAAAAGGAGTGGAGATATCTTCTCTGGCCTATTATCCAAATACGATGGATGCTGATTTAGAAAAACGAGAGGCAGCAGTGGAGCATTTGAAAGCGCTGATTCGAGCAAGTCGAAAGCTTGGCATTGGAATGGTGACAACCTTTATTGGGCGAGACCAGAATAAGTCGGTAGAAGAAAATTTAGAATTGGTAAAAGAAGTATGGCCATCCATTATTCAAGTCGCAGCTTCGGAAAATGTAAAAATAGCTATCGAGAATTGTCCAATGTTATTTGGTGTGGAGCAGTGGCCAGGCGGACAGAATCTAATGACTACACCTGCAATCTGGAAAAAGGTGTTTGAAATCCTTCCATACGAGAACTTGGGAATCAATTATGACCCTTCTCATTTTGTATGGCAGATGATAGATTATATTCAGCCGATTTATGAATTTAAAGATAAAATTTTCCATGTGCATTATAAAGATATTAAGGTGTATCGTGATAAATTGAATCAAGTTGGTATTATGGCATATCCGCTCGAATTTATGTCTCCGAAATTGCCAGGACTTGGTGATGTGGATTGGGGAAAATATGTAAGTGCTCTTACAGACATTGGATATGATGGATATACTTGTATAGAGATAGAGGATAAAGCATTTGAAGGTTCAAAGGATAAAGTGCTGAAAAGCTTGAAGTTAAGTAAACGATATATGGAACAGTTTGTGATTTAGGGAGGAAATGGGATGAAGGTAAAACTTGGAATTGTTGGATTTGGATTTATGGGACATTGTGACGCAGATATGATGCGTACTTTTCCGAAAGATGAGATAGAACTTATAGCGGTGGCGGATACAAACCCGAAACAGTTAGAGGATGCACCGGAGGGAGTAGAAACGTATGAGAGCATTGAAGCTATGCTAGAACAGGCAGATATCAATACAGTTATGATATCCACTCCAAATCCGAGTCATCTGGAAATGGTAGAAAAATCTGCGATTGCCGGGAAGAATATTATTTGTGAGAAACCTGCGGCTATGACAGTGGAACAGTTTGACCAAATGGTAGAAATAACAAAGAAGAATCAAGTTCTTTTTACCGTACATCAGCAGAGACGTTGGGACAGAGATTACCGCATTATGAAAGAAATTTATGATAAAAAATTAGTGGGAGATATGTATGTAATTAAATCTCAGCTCTATGGATTCAATGGAAATATGCATGACTGGCATATATATCCAGAAATGGGTGGCGGTATGCTCTATGACTGGGGTGTACATTTGATTGACCAGATGCTTGATATGGTGGATTCAAAGATAGAATCTTTGTATGCAGATATGAGAAATGTAATTAATGAAAAAGTAGATGATTATTTTAATATTCTTATAAAATTCAAAAATGGTATTACAGCCGAGATTGAGTTGGGAACTTATTATTTGACACCAAAAAGAGCATGGTTCATAGGTGGAAATGCAGGAAGTGCCATAATTGACGATTTTGAATGCAATGGAAAAATTGTGAGGACATCCCATCTTCTAGAAAATGTGCCAGGAAAGATTACGATGACCGCCGCAGGTCCTACTAGAAGCTTTGGACCTCCAGCACCAGGACTTTTGCATGAGGAGTCACTTCCAAGAGTAGATGCAAGTCATAGGGAGTATTTTGAACATTTTATTAAGGCATTCAATGGTGAAGAAGAATTGATAGTAAAACCAGAGGAAGTAAGGAAGGTTCTCGTAGTCATGCAGGCAGTGAGAGAATCTGCAAAAACAAATAAAGCAGTGCTATTTGATTAATAAGGAAAGCCAAAGTCAAAAATCCTACTACAAACAAGCTTGTATCGGGTTTTTGACTTTTTGGCTCTGGTATTAAAGAGGTCAAAAGACCTTTTTGACCCTGGTATCATTATATATCATTTTGTATATTTTTTAGGGCGTCGATGGCAAAGTCACGCAAAAAGTAATCGTCTGGTCTGGGTTGATTTTACAAGTAATTTCCCCTTGGTGAAGCTGAATGATTCGATTCGCTATGGTGAGTCCAAGTCCATTTCCCTTTGTGGAGTGGGAGGAATCTTCTTGATAAAATTTTGTAAAAATATGGGAACAAAAATTCTTTGAGAGATTTGTCTGCTCCAGTATATTTGTGAAGAAAATGGAACAAGACTGTCTGTTAGATGAAGCATGAATGCGGATAAATCCTTCCTCTGGTGAGAATTTTATCGCATTATCCAGCAGATTAATCCAGACTTGTTTTAATAATTCTTCGTTTCCAGTGAGAAAGATTTCGTCGCTGTCTAGAGAAAGCTCCAGATTTTTCTCACTCCATTTTGGGGCGAGTAGGGAGACGACAAGGCGAATCTGTTCGGTTAGGTGGAAGTTTTTTCTCTCAGTTAAGCTTGTCTGCTGTTCTAGTTTCGACAGATTCAAAATATTCGTTGACAATGCCGAGAGTCGCTCAGATTCCGTAATGATAATATTTAAATATTCCTCCTGCTCTTTTGGCGTCAAGTTTTGTTCCTTCAATAACTTGGCAAACCCGCGGATGGATACGATGGGCGTCTTAAATTCGTGGGAGAAATTATTGATAAAGTCATTATGAAGTATTTCCATGCTGTCAAGCTCCTCGACCATATGGTTAAAGCTCTGTGTGAGCTGTCTTAATTCTCTCGTTCCCCGAAGAGAAATTCTTGTCGTATAGTCTCCTTTAGAGATTTGGTTTGCCGCTCGCATAATCTCACGGAGTGGTTTTAATGGAAGTCTACTCAATAAGACTGAGATAAAAACTCCAGAAATTAAGCTATAAAAGGCAAAACGAAAGAGTGGACGGTAAGGCTCCCTCGGAGGTGGATTCCGAAAATGCTCTGCCTGTCCTCCAAAATGAATGAATCCAAACACAAGGCATATCGAGGTAAACATAATGAGAAAGACGATGAAAGTGAAGAAAAAGACAAGACGGAATGAGTCCCAAAAATTTTTGAACTTATTCACTGTGAATCACCGCCTTATACCCTATACCGCGGATGGAGACAAGTTCAAATTCATTCCAGGATTCAAATCGCTTCCGAAGCCGATTAATATGTACATTTACCGTTGTATCAACTGTCTTAGAGTCCATTCCCCAGATTTCATCCATCAATTGTATTCGAGTAAAAATCTTATTCGGATAAGATAGCAGTTTAAATAAAAGTAAAAATTCTTTTTGAGGCAATGTCTGTATCTTTCCATTTTTGGTGATGGACAGAGCATCATAATCTAATACAATATCTTTAATATATAATTTTCGCTCATTTACAATTCTGGCTCTGCGAAGGAGAGCCTTGATGCGAAAGAGCATTTCCTCCTCGTCGACTGGTTTTACCATATAGTCATCTGTGCCGGCTAAAAATCCCTCATATTTATCTCTCGGCAAATCTTTCGCAGAAATCATTAGTATAGGAGTCGTATCTCCACTATTTCGCAATGTTTTTGTAAATTCATAGCCGTCCATTTTTGGCATCATAATATCAAGTAAGATAAGGTCGATATGTTGCTGGTCCATAATATTTAGGGCTGCGATGCCATTGGATGCTAGAAATACTTCGTATCGATTGTATTTTAAAATAGTCGACATTAATTTTGCCGTGTTTTTATCGTCTTCTACTACGAGAATATGAAACATAATGTTTCCCCTTTCTATGTTTATATTTCAGTTAAAAAAATAATATGATGTTGGGGTCAAAAGGTCTTTTGACCCCTTTGATACCAGATTGCTCCGCACAATGTGCTCCCGCAATCTTCAAAAACATTCATAATCCGCTCATTTTTCCTCGAAAAATGGCTACTTATTCATGTTTTTGGCGGGTCCCAAGTTCAAAAATCCTCTTGCAAGCAAGCTTTCATCGGATTTTAGACCTTTTGACCCTGGTATCATAATATGTTGCTTTTCTTTTTCTATGAATGAATATACCATATAATTGATTTCTTACGAATAAATATACGATATAGATTTTCTTTTTAGATATTTTATTATACCACGAAAAACTTGCTTTCTGGCTTCTTGTTTGTGTAAATTCTGTTAAATATTTTATTAGTTTATTTTCAGTTTATAAAAATGGTTTAGAATTTCTACTGTAATTTTAAAATCTAGAAGTAAAAAGTAAAGGGGAAAAGGATATGAGCAAGATGCCAAAATTTAAAAATATAGCAGTGGCAGCGAAGAAAAGGAAGAAACTTGTGATACTTCTTTTGCTTGTCATCGTTGTCTTGATTGGCGGTTTGATTTTTTTTAGAAGCCGAAGGAGAGGGGCAATGATGGAGGGAGCTGTCAGTAATATTCAGTCTGCGACGGCTCAAGTTGGTCAGATTGACAGTACTGTATCTGGAACAGGTAATATATCCATCGGCAGTACGAAGGATATTAAGGCTCCAATCGGTCTTACAGTGAGTAAGGTCTATGTGGAAGAGGGAGATACTGTGAAAAAAGGTCAGAAACTAGTGAAATTCGATACACTCTCGATTGTCAATGCTCTTCTTGAGGCAGAGAAACAGTTGGAGGATGTGGAAGATGAGCTGGAGGAGGATGATTTATCGGACCTTGAGGAGGAAAAATTAGAGGAAGAGAAAGATAGTCTGGAAGATACGATTGATACTTTGGAGGATTTGCATGACTCTCCGATTATTAAGGCCTCTACGGCTGGAACGATTGGAAGTATAACCGTATCGGAAGGTTCAGAGGTTACAAAGACATCGAGCAGCAGCAATAGTTCTTCTGGCAGTTCTAGTTCGACGGGTAATTCAGACGGAGCCAATTTATCTGAGATGAGTTATATCAAGAAGGAAGACACAAAAAGCGAAAGCGGTCTTACTACAGGAAAAACATCGAAAACCGTATCAAATACATCGATGCTATTATTAAGTACGGATACATTGACAGAAGAACCTCAGGAGGTGATAGAGCAAGTAGAACAAACAATGATAACAGACTATAGTGATTTTTCCATTGAGATTCCCAAAAAAGGAGAAAAACCTCAGAGTGAGATAAAAGAGACAGAGTCATACAGCGGCAGTATTTCTTGGAACGCAGGAAGTGTATTTCAGGCAAATACGGAGTATACAGCAACTATTGTGCTGAGAGCAAAAGAGAATTACTATTTTTCAGCAGATAGTTTACCCGTGATTTCTGGTGCGGTATATGATTGGAGAATAGAGAATAGTACGGTATTACGGATGACAGCTACGTTTGAAAAGACGGAGAGTGAGCCGACAACAGAGAGCACAACTGCGAATACAGCGTCGACAGGGAATAACCAGACGAATAATACCAATCAGCAAGGTGGCAGTTCAAGTCAGCAGGGAAATGCTGGTACTGCATCATCGGGAATTACAAATTCTGGAAGTGGAGCGAATGATTCGGGTAGTTCTTCTGGTATATCTTCAGGAACAGCGGGCTTAGGAAGTTCTTCGGGACTATCGTCTGGAACGTCAGGCTCTGGAAGTTCCTCAGGAGTATCGTCGGGGACATCGAGCTTGGGAAATTCCTCGGGATTGTCATCAGGAACAGCGAGTTCTGGAAGTTCCTCGGGACTGTCATCGGGAACAGCGTCATCTTCAGGAACCTCCTCAGGAACAGCAGGTTCTGGAAGTAGTTCATCAAATAGCTCTAATGCATCTTCCGAAGGCTCTAGCAGTATGATAAATAATTACGAGGCAGTGATTGGAACCATTCTAGTGAAAGACGAGGCGAGTGTTACGGTCAGTATTGATGAATTAGATATTTTGGATATAAAAGAAGGGCAGACAGCCAATATCACTCTTGACGCATTAGAAGACGAGGAGTATGAGGGAGAAATCTCCAAAATTGCAACGGAGGCGACAAATTCAGGAGGAAGTGCAAAATATCAAGTAGAAATTTCTCTGCCAATTGATGAAAATATGAAGACAGGTATGAGTGCCTCTGTGACAATTCACACGGCACAGGCAGATGACGTCGTTGTAATCCCAGTTTCGGCTTTGCAGGAAAGGGAAAATAAGACTTTTGTGTATACCAAGGCAGATGAAAAGGGAAATTTATCTGGAGAGGTGGAAGTAGAAACTGGAGTTTCTGATGGAACAAATGTAGAAGTCACAAGTGGACTTAGCGAGGGAGATACGGTCTATTATACACCGGCGACCTCCTCCTCTGACTCAGAAGAAGAGCAAATGACAGGCGGTGGCAATCATCCATTTAGCGGTGAAGGCGGCGGTGGACGAGGAAATCTAGGAGGCGGTTCTGCTCCGTCAGGCGGCCCAGGAGGTGGCGGAAGATGATAATTCTTGAAAATGTCTCAAAAAAATATAAGATTGGCGATAATGAGGTGAGAGCCTTAGACCGCGCAAATTTGCATATTAAAAAGGGTGAGTTTGTAAGTATTATTGGACCTTCTGGAAGCGGAAAGTCTACGTTGATGAATATTATCGGCTGTCTGGACGTCGCAGACGAGGGAAAATATTATTTAGATGGGTTGGCGATTGAGGAATATACCGAGAGCCAGCTGGCGAAAATTAGAAATAAAAAAATAGGATTCATTTTTCAAAGCTTTAATTTAATTGGAAATCTCACGGCGAGGGAAAATGTCGAGCTCCCGCTGATTTATCAGAGGGTGCCGGCAAAAGAGAGAGTGGAGCTGGTTGACCGAGCTTTGGAGAGAGTAAAACTTGGGGCGAGAATGAATCATAAGCCGACAGAGCTTTCTGGAGGACAGCAGCAGAGGGTGGCAATTGCGAGGGCGATTGCCACTCGTCCCTCTTTATTTTTGGCAGATGAGCCGACTGGAAACCTCGATTCGAGCACAGGAGCTGAGATTATGGAATTATTTCATGAGTTACATGCACAGGGAAATACGATTGTCCTAATTACCCATGATGAATCTGTGGCAAAACAGGCAAAGAGAAGTATTCGCATTCGAGATGGGCATGTCGAGGAGGTGGCAATATGATTTGGCAGTCGGTCAAAATGGCATGGAAGGCGATTACATCCAATAAAATGCGAGCATTTTTGACAATGCTTGGAATTATTATCGGAGTTTATGCGCTCGTAGTTTTAGTTTCTCTCGTGAGTGGAGCGACGACTTCCGTGACGGATTCGATTTCTAGTCTTGGAACGAATTTATTGTCTGTGACGATTAGTGACGATAAGGGGAGTCCATATAAATTAAAGGATTTAGAAGAGTTGATGAGTAACGATGGAATTGACGAGGTGGCTCCCATCACACAGACGACAGCGACACTCTCGGGAAGCTCACAGGAGGAGAGCGGAAGAGTTTATGGAACGACGGGGGCTTATTTTCGGATACAGAATAAGGAAGTACAGCTTGGGAGAATATTGAAATCTGTAGATGTGGATAATCATGTAAATGTCGCAGTGATTACACAAGATACAGCGACAGACCTTTTTGGAGGAAAGAATGTCATCGGGGAAAATATAAAAATAAATGGGATGAGTTATGAAATCATTGGGGTATTGGAGGAAGATGAGAGTGCGGCGTCGATGTTAAGCGGCAATAGCTATGAGGTCTATGTTCCATACACTTCATTGATTCGCTTTGTGGATGGACTTTCTTCTAATATTACTTCATTTTATGTGTCCGTGACAAATGAGGAGGATATGGATGCAGCCGAGGCGAATTTAGAGCAGATTTTATTGGAGAGATTTCATCAGGATGAAGATGCTTTTGAGATTATAAATCAATCTTCCATTGCGGAAGTTATGAGTTCTGTCACAGGAACACTCTCCCTTTTACTTGGCGGAATTGCCGCAATTTCTCTTTTGGTCGGTGGAATTGGAATTATGAATATTATGCTTGTATCTGTTACGGAGAGGACGAGGGAGATTGGAATTAGAAAGGCGATTGGCGCGGGAAGGGCAGTTATTATGCTGCAGTTTTTGATTGAGGCGTTTGTCGTGAGTATTATGGGATGCATGATAGGGATTATTCTCTCTTGGGTTACGTTACAAATCATCAATAAAGTGGGAGGGGTGAGTTATGGACTGTCCTTGCCAGTTGTAGCGATTTCGATTGTGTTTTCGCTTCTTGTCGGGCTGGTGTTTGGGTTATATCCAGCGAATAAGGCGGCGAAGATGAAACCGATTGATGCTTTGCGTTATATTGGGTGAGGGAAAGCAGGTTAAGGCATGTTAAAGTATGTTAAAGGATGTTAAAGCATGTTATAGAGAATAAAGGGAGAGGGGATGTGTGTGGAAAGAGACGCTAAGAGGCAAAGGGGGCAATGAGAAGGGAAAGGGGGCAATGAGAAGGGAAAGGGAGCAGTGAGAAGGCAGAGGGGACAATGAGAAGGCAAAGGGGACGCCAAGAGAGCAAGGAGAGATATGTCCCGTAAACACGTTCGTTCCCACGATTTTTCGACATACGCTGATATATGCCGCCTCCCGC
>JAUUSJ010000305.1 GCA_030841965.1 Blautia sp. | reverse complement strand
GGTATTTCCGCTTTTTAATTATTCAGTTGTAACACATGTATTGTAATCCTACAGAATGCGGGAGCAGTTTCCGGGAAGTTGGTTGAATTTTGTTTTAAATGCGTTTCTGATTAAAAGCAGTTATGTGGGCTCTTTTTGGTTTGTACAGACTTATACAATACTTGTTTTATTATCCGGAGTATTCTTTAAATTGATTAAGAAGTATTCCTACTGGATCGTATTACCGATATCACTTATACTTTATGCTGGTGCATTTGGTATTGAATATATTGTTTTGGAACGAATTCAAATAGAAGCGGTGGCGCTTTTGGTAAATGCGCTGATGCTCTTTATGCGTTCGCAGTTTTCTTTTGTCATTGGAATGATTATGGCAAAAGAAGAAATTGTGGATCGTTGGAGGCTCTTATCTAAAATCAGAAACAATCCGGTATTGCCATGGCTGCTTTTGATACTTGTGATTGTAGTGAGAGCGAATTTACGACACATGATTTTTGCTCCGTTTTCCGCAGTTGCTTTGATTGTGTTATTTGGCACATACAGTTGGGGCGGAGCCGGAGAGAAGATATTATTGTTCTTCGGAAAACATTCTACGAATATGTGGCTGACTCATATGCAGTTTTATATGATATTTGCGCCAACACTTGTATTCGGATCAAGGAATGTGTTTGTAATCATGTTGACATTAGTATTGTTTTCACTTGTGGCATCTTATGTAGTAGACTGGATATATGATAGAGTGAGTGATATGATTTTTAGGAAGTGATGCATAGATGTGTGGGAAGTTTAGGAGATGGAATCGTTATGGTTAAAGGTTTTAGGATTTATGCGGAGTATTTCTTTTCTTTTATCATATTTTCCACATTTCTAACTTTTTTCGTAAACGTCAAATAGCAAGTACCTGTTCAAAATCATCTTATGTGAGATAATAGGCTCATTACTATAAATAAAGTCCAAATAGTTTAGCACTTAACATTTTAGACTTTGCTACAGGAGACTCCGGAAAGTCCGTGAGGCTTATCTAGAAACTGCGGATCATTTGGAAGGTGGTTTTCATGAATCAAAATTTTATGCGTTTTATGGTGGGGAAAACGTCTTTTGGAATTTCTTGGTGATAGATAACAATCAGCTCCTTTCGCTGGGCTTGGTTTTGTTAATTTAATTATATCACAAAGAATTGATTGTTATATAAATTTAGAGTGATAAAGAGGTTTGTTATGCTTCGAAACACGCATAGATATTGAAAGTGTGAAGTCAGTTGATTTTATGCCGAGGATGGTTTGAATGGGACGATATGATTCATAATACATTAGGGTGTGTGTGCGGCTATTTGATTGTGAAAAAGTTGTATGTTTTAAAACGTAAAAAGGCAGATTATTAATAATATTTCTCAATATTCAGGAGGAGATGATTTGATTAACAAGAAAAATAAGACGTATTTTTTTGTTGTGATTTCATTCGTATGCATTGCTTTTATTGTGGGTTTTCATATTTTAGACGGCAGAAATATTACATTATTTGATCCGATCATAGAATATATTAAACAATATCATATCAAAGATGTTGTAAATATCGTTGCTATTTTATCAGGGATTTCCGCTATTCTTGTTGGTATTGCAAGTATCAGAATATCTAATCTTGGCGCGGTAAAGGAGTATTTTCAGCAAGGGGATAATAAAGAGTATACAACTGCCAGACATAATTTATATAAGAAATTTGACGAAAATGTACCGATTGATCCTAATGATGCGGATGCCAGTAATACAGTTTCATTTTTTCACTTTTGGGGATTAATGGTAAAGAAAAAATATTTGCCTTTTTGGGTTTTTAAAAGTGCATCCGGATATGCAGTCATAAGATTGTATGAGGGACTTCAGGAAATGATAGAAATAAGGAGAGTTGATAATCCGGAATATGCTGAATATTTTGAGTGGATATATAGAAAATGTCGGAAAGTTTTAAAATGTTCAGAAGCAACAAATCCTGTGCAGGTGGAGAAAAAACAGAATGAGGAAACCAGTTTCCTTAGTGAAAGTGAATTAAAGACAATCGGATTTTTAAAATATGGTACAAATGTACTTGTAAGCAGAAAGGCAAGTATTTATAATCCGGAACAGATCGTACTGGGAGATAATATTCGAATAGATGATTTTTGTATATTAAGTGGAAATATAAAACGTAAGCGCTTAAATCTTGGGTAGCTTTACTGTCTACGTTTTTAAACTCATAATG
>JAUUSJ010000079.1 GCA_030841965.1 Blautia sp. | reverse complement strand
TCGAAAAACCGTGGGAACGAACGTGTTTTTCGAGGACATATCTACGGACTCTCTTGGCGTCTCCCTCCACACACTTCCCATCTGTCTCCACTTTCTTTGCATCTCCCTCCACACACTTCCCATCTACCCCCACTCTCTATTGTAAAAATCCCCTACTTCTTCCCAAACAACGGCTCCTTAGAAGGAAGTCCCGCCTTTCTCGGATACTTCTTCGGAGTTTTCCTCTCTTTCCTAACCAAGACCATCTTCCTCCCCATATCCGTATTCGGAAGCCGAAACTCCTCCACTCTTTCCAGACAAGCTCCCAGCGCCTCAAACGCTTTCGTCACTCCTTGCATCTCTTCATCCACTTTCTCCCCTTTATACGCCACAAATAATCCCCCAATGTGGACAAACGGCAAACAATATTCTCCGAGTGTGGATAAATTCGCAACTGCTCTCGATACACATAGATCATACTGCTCTCGATACTCCTCTTTTTTCGCGATATCCTCCGCTCTCCCGTGAATCCCCTCTATCTGCTCCAACTCAAGCTCCTCTATCACCTCATTTAAAAACCGAATCCTCTTATTCAACGAGTCCAAAAGCATAATCTTCAAATGAGGAAATGCAATCTTTAACGGAATTCCAGGAAAACCCGCCCCCGTTCCTAAATCCAAAACCGTATGAATTTGCTCCATCTGCTCTAGAGAAATTGCCTTCACAATCGACAAACTATCGATAAAATGCTTCTCTATCACATCATACGGCTCCGTGATAGCAGTCAAATTCATCACTTTATTTTTCTCTATCAATAACTCATAATACTTCTCAAACTGAGCCAATTGTCTCTCAGTTAAGACAATCCCCAAGTCCTTCGCTCTATCATAAAGCGTCTTAGTCCATCTTTCGTCCATCTTATCACCAACTTTCTGTCAACTAACTTCTCAAAACTTACCCCTCCATAAGCCTTTTCGTCTTTTAAGCCTTTACATCCCTTACTCTCACTCTATCTCCCTCTATCTTCTATTCTCCAAATAAACAAGCAATACCGAGATATCCGCAGGAGATACACCTGAAATTCTAGAAGCCTGTCCGATAGAATGAGGTCTCGTCTCCTCAAGTTTTTGAACTGCCTCTTTTCTTAAACTCTTCACCTCAGTATACTTAATATCTTCCGGAATCCATTTCGACTCTAATTTCTTAAACTGCTCCACCTGTCGAATCTGTCTCTTAATATATCCGTCATATTTGATATTAATATTTACTTGCTCTATCACATCTACAGCAAGTGCCTCTCTCTCCTCATCAATCTCTTCTAAATCTTCATAGCATAGCTCTGGGCGTCGAATTAATTCTGCCAGGGAAACCGCAGTCTTTAGCGGCGTACTCTGGTGAGCCTCCAATAACTGCTGCACCCTTTTATTCGCCCCGACCATAGTTCTTTCCAATCTCTCAATCTCTTCTTGAATCTTTCTCTCTTTTTTTACTACTCCCTCATATCGCTGCTCATCAATCAGCCCAATCTCATAACCAATCTTCGTCAATCTCAAATCCGCATTATCCTGGCGAAGCAAGAGACGGTACTCTGCGCGGGAAGTCATCATACGATATGGCTCATGCGTTCCCTTTGTAACCAAATCATCAATCAAAACTCCGATATATGCCTGAGAGCGGTCTAGAATAATCGGCTCTCTTCTAAGAACCTTTCTCGCCGCATTAATGCCTGCGATAAGACCCTGGGCTGCCGCCTCCTCGTATCCAGAACTTCCGTTAAACTGTCCGCCGCTAAATAAACCGCTCACCTTCTTAAATTCCAAAGATGCCTTCAGCTCCAGAGGATTCACACAATCATACTCAATCGCATACGCATTTCTCACAATCTTTGCATTTTCCAATCCCTTCACAGAGCGATACATCGCATACTGCACATCCTCCGGAAGAGAACTAGACATACCGCCGATATACATCTCATTTGTGAACTCTCCCTCTGGCTCGATAAAGACTTGATGCCTATTCTTATCTGAAAACTTCACAACCTTATCCTCAATAGACGGACAATATCTAGGACCCGTTCCCTCAATCGCTCCTGAAAACAGCGGCGAGCGATGCAAGTTTTCTCGGATAATTTCATGTGTCTTTTCATTTGTATAAGTCAGCCAACAAGAGACCTGCTCCCTCTTAATATCTTCCTCGGTGTTTGTAAAACTAAACGGAACAATCTTCTCATCCCCAAACTGCTCCTCCATTTTTGAAAAATCAATCGACCTTTTGTCAATTCTCGCCGGAGTTCCGGTCTTAAATCGATACATCTCCACTCCGAGGCTCTTAATCGAGTCCGTCAAAAACCGAGCTGGCGATAAACCGTTTGGTCCTGTCTCATTGCTCACATCACCGTAAATACATCTCGCTCTCAGATAAGTTCCCGTCGCCAATACGACTGCCTTAGCCAGATAGGAAGCTCCCGAGTAAGTCTTTACTCCCTGAATCTTGCCGTCCTCAACTAAAAGCTCGGTCACCTCAGCTTGGCGAATTGTCAAATGCTCGGTATTTTCCAATGTCATCCTCATCTGTCTCGAGTACTCTGCCTTATCGGCCTGCGCTCTTAAGGAATGAACGGCTGGTCCCTTTGATTTATTTAACATTTTGGACTGAATATATGTTTTATCGATATTTTTTCCCATCTGACCGCCAAGTGCGTCAATTTCTCTCACGAGATGTCCCTTCGAGCTTCCGCCCACATTTGGATTACATGGCATCAATGCAATACTGTCAATGCTCACTGTAAATACAATCGTCTCGCATCCAAGTCTTGCAGCCGCCAACGCCGCCTCACATCCCGCATGACCTGCTCCTACTACTATGACATCATACTTTTCCTCTACAAAAGCCATTTTTTTCTCCTTATTTACCCATACAAAATTCTTGAAATATTTTATCTACCAAATCTTCCTCCAAGGACTCCCCTATGATAAATCCAAGTTGCTCATAAGCATTCATTAAATCAATCGACAAGAAATCCTCTGGCATACCATCTCGAAAGCTTTGTTCTGCCAGTATAATACTCTCCCTTGCATTTTGCAACGCCGTTTTATGTCTCATATTCGTGATACAAACTTCATTTTTGAAAGAAATATCACCGTGGAAGAACATTTCCTTAATCTTCTCGTATAAAGAATCCATCCCTTCTTCTAATTTTGCCGATATCTCTATCACAGAGTCACCAAAGGCATCTCTTATCTTCTCCTCATCGACTCTCTTTTCCAAATCCGACTTATTCAATAGAACGATAACTTTTTTCTCTTTAATCAGTTCTATAATCTTCTCATCATTTTCTTCAAGAGGCTTTGAGGCGTCCACGACATATAAAATCAAATCTGCCTCCTCAATCCACATCTTTGCCCTATCCACACCGATTTTTTCCACAATATCCACAGTATCATGAATTCCCGCCGTATCGATAATATGAAGAGGAATTCCCTGCAAGATGACGGTCTCTTGTAAGCTATCTCTCGTCGTTCCTGCGACTTCGGTTACAATCGCTCTCTCCTCCCCGACTAGGACATTTAGCAGAGAAGATTTTCCGACATTTGGCTTACCGACGATACAAGTCTTAATTCCATCTTGCATGATTTTCCCGTCATCAGCAGTACTCAAAAGCTTTTCTATCGTCTCTTTGCACTGTCCAATCTCTCTTGCAAACCTCTCATGATTCTCCTCTATATCGATATGCTCTGGGTCATCCAATGCAGATTCAATAAATGCGACATGGTATAAAATCACCTCTCGAAGCTCTCTCACCTTATCTCTCACACTTCCTCTTAGCTGCTTCATCGCCTGGTCCACCGCCATCTCATTTTGAGAGTGAATCAAATCCATAACTGCCTCGGCCTGAGATAAATCTAATCTTCCATTTAAGAATGCTCGTTTTGTAAATTCTCCTGGCTCTGCAGGTCTCGCCCCCATCCGAAAGGTCAACTCTAGAATCTTCTTCAGTAGAACAATCCCTCCGTGACATTGAATTTCCACGACGTCCTCCGCTGTATAACTATGAGGTCCTCTCATCACCAAAACGATACATTCGTCTAGCATCTGCTCGCCATCATAGATTACTCCATAATGCGCCGTATAACTATCGACCTTCTCCAAATCCTTCTTCCTTTGCGGGCGAAATATCTTCTTTACAATCTCTATCGCTGATTTTCCACTTACGCGGATAATTCCAATTCCAGCATCGCTCATCGCAGTTGCTATCATTGAAATAGTATCATCAAAATTCATCTTTTTTCTCCTTTCTATGAAGCTATGTTCTCATTTTTTATAGACTCGTTTATAACCCCATCTAGTACACTGATATACCCATCATTTTTGATAATCATATCAGCATACTAGAAAAAATCATATAACTAAGATACGCCCTATACGAAAATAAGACCATTGTAAAATAAATAAATTTGTTTTACAACAGCCCTATTTTCATTCACTATCTGCCAACGCAGACAATCATTATCTCTTTAACATAATAACAACTTTTCTGTAAGGCTCTTCTCCCTCACTCTTAGTATAGACGTATCTGTCATTTTGTAAGGCAGAATGAATAATCCTTCTCTCATATGGATTCATCGGCTCTAAAGATACAGGCTTTCTCGTTCTCTTCACCTTGTATGCGATATTCCTAGCCAGATGTTCTAGCGTCTCTTTTCTGCGCTCTCTATAATTTTCTGTGTCCATCTTTACTCTAATATAAGAATCACTCTCTTTATTCACGTAAAGACTTGTTAAGTACTGAAGAGAATCCAAAGTCTGTCCTCTCTTTCCAATCAAGATTCCCATATCATCTCCAGATAATTCAATATCCATATTCTTTGTGTTCTCATTATACTGTAAGTCGATATCTACCTCAACCTTCATTGCATGGAATAATTTCTCTAGAAATTCTCTCGTACTCGTCTCCACTGCTGAATCCGTTGAAACTTTCGCTTCCTCTTTGACTGATTGGAATCTGGAAGTGGAAACTCTCTCCTTTTTCTTCTCTACAATGACCTCTTTTTCTTCTTTTTTGGTTACCAAAATCACTGCTGGCTTTGCTCCAAATCCAAAGAAGCCTGATTTTCCTTCTGACTCTACTTTATAATCGAGCTCGTCACTCGCAATCCCAAGCTCAATACTAGCATTTGTCAAAGCTTCTGCTACTGTTTTTCCCTCAAATCTCATGGAATCCACTATTTATTCCCCCCTTTTCCATGCGTTGCATTATATTTTCTCATTAAATTTGCGTTTGCCGCGATACTACCTCCTTCTTGTCCTTTTTTCTTCTTTTTCTTCGTAGTATCCGCATCCTCTTGTTTATTTTCCAGAATATCATCTAGTTCATCTAATGGGTAAAGATAATCATAGTTGACATTCATATTTTTCGTATTGATTGTCGCTCTGCTTGTCATTCTTCCTACTCGACGACCACCAGGTGTCACTGTGACATTCTCACCTTCATCAGATGGATTCTGGTTTGCGCCTTCCATTAATCTCGTAGTGAGCGATTTTTTCTTTTTCTTCTTTTTCTTCGCTGCTTTTTTCTGATTCTTCTCAATCAACTTATTGACATCGATATGGTCCATATATTTGTTGATTGCAAGCTGCTGAATAATCTGGAATAATGAACTGATGGACCAGTAAATACCGATACCTGCTGGCAATGTAAAACAAAACCACACAGACATAAGTGGCATAAACATCATCGTCTTATTCATCGCTGCCATCTGAGGATTATCATCCGTATTCGTGTTCATCGTCTTCATAGACAACCACTGGAATAGACCAGCCGCTACTGGAATAATCAAATAAGCTGGCTTTGAAAAACTTGGAGTCTCTGCGATATTAATTCCAAATAGGAAGCTATTCATATCGGCAATTGTGGACGCCTGCGTCGTAATGATATTACTGATAGATGGCATCGCATCTGCCAATGCATTCCAAGTATCTGGCTTAAACTGTGCTAAAAAATCAATAATCTGGTTTGTCGTCGCACCGTCTTGCAAATTTACCGTTAACTTTGCAGCCTCCCCTACCTGTGTAAGAATATTCTGATATCCTGATACAGAAGTAACTGCATTCACAACAACCTCATAAACCTGCTTTACAGGCTGAATATACGCTGGTATATTACGAATAACATAGTATAAGGCAAAGATAATCGGCATCTGGATAATCAACTGTAGACAGCTACCTGTCGGACTTACTCCGTATTTCTCATAGACAGCCTGAATCTCTTCATTCTGTCTCACCATAGATTCCTGATCTTTTTTATTGCGATATTTTTTCTGAATCTTATTAATCTCAGGTTGCATAATTGTATTAATTTTTGAAAATTGCTGCTGTTTAATCGTGAGCGGCAACATCGCAAGCTTTACAACTATCGTAAATAAAATAATACAAACACCTAGATTTACAATACCTACCTGGCTCATCAATCGAAAGATTAATTCCATTACATAACCTAATAGTTTTGCAATCCATCCAATAATGAAAGTATTAGATTGGGTCAATAACATAAAACGTACCTCCTAAAATATCAAGGAACCGGGTCAAATCCACCTTTTGAAAATGGATTACACCGTAGAATCCTCCATATCGCTAGTAAAAGGCCCTTTCCTGCTCCATATTTTTCAATTGCCTCCATCGCATACTGCGAACAAGTTGGAATATATCGACAACATCCGCCTCTTCCTTTTAATGCTGATAAATATTTCCTGTAAAATCGAATCATCCATAACAAAATTTCTTTAATCATAATAATATCATATCCTTTTGCTACTCAAACAAAGATATTTATCTTTTTCATCGAATCCCTACTGTTTATCACAAATCTTATGCAATCTCAATAAATGTAAAAAGGAGCCCTCGATTTCAAAATATCCCTTATCTTTTACATTATTTCTTGCAACGACAATAATATCAAATCCTCGGGCCATTTTTTCCTCATTTAAACGATAACTCTCTCGAATCAATCTAGTTATGCGATGTCTTACAATGCTATTTCCAACTTTTTTGCTAACCGTAATGCCAAGTCTATTATAATCCAAGTCGTTCTGTCTGACATACATAATCAATGTCCGATTAGCAATTGATTTTCCTGTTCTATATACCAGATTGAATTCTCTATTATTTTTCAAAGATTTTATATTTCTCATAAACTTCTTCTACAAACTCATAGAAAAGAAAAGGTCACAAAACTGCGACCTATGCTGACAATTTATTTCTGCCCTTTGCTCTTCTACTAGCTAAGACTTTTCTTCCGTTGCTTGTGCTCATTCTTTTTCTGAATCCGTGAACTTTGGATCTCTGTCTCTTTTTAGGTTGAAATGTCATTTTCATGATTCCAGCTACCTCCTTATCAAATTTCTGAATTGCAATGAAAGTTTTATGCTATCTACTTTCATCTAACTTGGAGCCACTATATGACTCACTTATTTTCCTAAGACATCACGTCCTATTATATTTTATTTTTGGGAAAACGTCAAGTATTTTTGAGAAAATAAATTACATAAATTTGGCTTTTTTACTCAGATATACGGGCATTTGACAGAGAAATCGATAGAAATAGGAATTCCATTGTCTTATCAAACTTCCATATTTGCCCTCAAAATATCTATCGTAATTGCAAGAACATATCTTAGCTCTCATAAACATGATAAAATTCTCAAAAAAAGTTATCCACAGAGTTATCCACAATAAAACCCGAGTTATCCACAATTTTTTTGAAGTTATCCACATACAGTTGATATTGTGGATAACTTTGTGGATTGTTTGTGGATAAATTGTGTATAACTTTTTTTACCCCCTTAAAAACCGCATAAATACTAGGTTTTTTGGTTTGGATACTGTGGAAAAAGTTATCCACAATTATTTCACGAATAGATGATTTTTATTTTTTTCTTCCTATTATATGTGTGTAAATTTTGAAAAGTTATCCACAATTTTAAAATCCAGAGTTATCCACATTTCAGCTGTTGAAAAAATTTGCTAAATATTATATTATATACATAGCAGTTTTTATTTTTATATTTTTTTAGAAAGTAGCAGGTTATTTTCAATGAAGGACTTTATTATTAATAACTGGGATCAAATTATGGATTTGCTTGTAAAAGAGCATGATGTCTCTGAAATCGCAGTAAAGACCTGGATTAGACCCCTTACCATACATGAAGTTACAGACGATACCATCACTTTTGTTCTTGACAGCAATTTTGATCAGCGTGGAATTGACTTCATCAAAACCAAATATTACGATTTATACTTGCAGCTCGTAATCAGCGGTTTAACCAATAAATCTTTTAATATTAACTTTGTTTTATCGAATCAGTTAGATAAAGAACAGGAGGAGAAAAAGGCTCCTGTATCGGAAATCCCCGAGGATTCCCCATTTAAACAGCTAAACCCAAAGTATACGTTTAGCACCTTTGTCGTGGGAAATAACAACAAACTGGCTCATGCGGCGGCGGTTGCAGTCGCAGAATCACCCGCAGAAGCCTATAATCCACTCTTTTTATACGGGGGAGTGGGACTTGGAAAGACACATTTGATGCATTCTATTGCACATCATATCTTAGAAAATGACAGCACCAAAAAGGTGCTTTATGTAACTTCTGAGAAATTTACGAACGAACTCATCGACTCTATCAAGCATGATAAGAATCAAGAATTTCGCAGTAAATATCGAGATATTGATGTCTTGCTGATTGACGATATCCAGTTCATCGTAGGAAAAGAGAGCACACAGGAGGAATTTTTCCACACATTCAATACTCTGCACGAAGCGAAGAAGCAGATTATTATATCGAGTGACCGTCCCCCAAAGGATATGTCAACTCTCGAGGACCGTCTTCGCTCGAGGTTTGAATGGGGATTGACAGCGGATATCCAGCCTCCTGATTATGAGACGAGGATGGCTATCTTGAAAAATCGCTCTGAGCTTGACCATCTCGATATCGATGATGAGATTATGGTCTATGTCGCAACGAATATTAAATCCAATATCCGAGAGCTAGAGGGCGCCCTGAATAAAATCTGTGCCTTTGCCAACTTAGAAAAGCGTGAAATTGACTTAAATCTCGCCGAGGAGGCATTAAAAGATTTGATTACTCCGGAGGGTGAGGGTGTTATCACTCCAGAATTAATTCTTCGGGTTGTGGCTGAGCATTATGAGATTTCTGTGCAGGACTTAGTTTCCAAGAAAAAAAGCCAGAAAATCTCGTACCCTAGACAGGTTGCGATGTATCTTTGTCGACAACTTACAGAGGAGTCTCTCCAGTATGTCGGTAAGATGCTCGGGGGCAGAGACCACTCCACGATTTTACACGGCTGTGAGAGAATTGAACACGACTTAGTGGATAATGAACCACTTCAAACTACAATTAATGTCATTATTAAGAAGATTGACCCTAGTTCTTAAGGTCAAATCTTTATTATATTTAGATACATTTTTTTACTTTTTTATCCACAATTACCTGTGGATAACTATGTGGATAAGTTGTGGATAACTTTTTAGTACACTTTTGGCTTGTGCATAACTTTTGGATGTTGTGGATAAATTTTAGAGTTATCCACAATGTTATCCACAGCCGTTTTTCTAGTATTTATGCGGTCTAGACATAGTTATCCACAATATCCACAGCCCCTACTACTACTACTACTAAAAATATATATTATATTATATATTTTTGACCTAATTTTCAACCAAATGACCAGAAAGGAGTTATCCACAATTATGAAGCTATTATGTTCCAAAAAGGATTTACTCGCTGGAGTTAATACTGTCTCCAAAGCGGTATCCAATAAAACAACTTTAGATATATTAGGCTGTATTTTAGTCGAGACTCAAAACGGACAGATTAAGTTAACAGGAAATGACATGGAGTTAGGCATTGAGACTATTGTCGATGGAAAAATAAACGAGCAAGGTAAGATTGCTCTTGACGCTAAGCTTTTCTCAGAGATTGTGAGAAAGTTGCCAGACAGCGATGCTGTCTATATCGAGACGGAACCTTCCGGTCGAACATTAATCCAATGTGAAAAGTCTAATTTCCAGATTATGGGACGAACAGGGGAAGATTTTACAGCCCTTCCCGATATTCAAAAAAATACGTATATTACCTTGTCCTCTTTTATGCTAAAGGAGATTATCCGCCAGACTTTATTTTCTATTGCGGAAAATGACACAAACCGTATTATGTCGGGTGAGTTATTTGAGATTAAGGGGAATAATTTCCGTATCGCTTCTTTGGACGGACACCGTATCTCGATTCGCAATATTGAGTTAAAAGAAGCCTCAGATGAGATTCGAGTGATTGTGCCGGGTAAGGCGCTAAATGAGCTCAGTAAGATTTTGTCCGGTGAGAGTGATGACGAGGTAACGATTTATTTTACCGAGAAGCATGCTTTATTTGAGATGGAGAATACAAAAGTAGTTTCCCGCCTGATTGAGGGAAATTTCTTCCAGATAGACCAGATGCTCTCGACAGATTATGAGACGAAGCTTCGTGTCAATAAAAAAGAATTATATAATTGTATTGACCGAGCTACTTTGTTTGTAAAGGAATCGGATAAAAAACCGATTGTACTTCATATTTCTGAGCAAAATATGGAACTTAGTATTAATTCTATGCTCGGGTCTATGAAAGCAGACCTTGATATTTATAAACAAGGCAAGGATATTTTAATTGGATTTAATCCAAAGTTTTTATTAGATGCACTTAAGGTAATCGATGATGATGAGATTACTCTGTATTTGATTAACTCTAAGGCACCTTGTTTTATCAAGGATGATGATGAGAATTATATTTATCTTATTTTGCCGATTAATATTAATGCATAGAGAGAGAGAAAGAGATGGAAACGATAAAATTAAGAGATGAATTTATTAAATTAGGACAGGCACTAAAGGCTGTGGGACTTGTGGAATCTGGAGCAGAGGCGAAGGAGGTCATTGTGGATGGATTGGTGAAGGTGAACGGAGAGGTTTGTACACAGCGGGGGAAAAAATTATACGAAGATGATATCGTAGAGTTTGAGGACTCCATGATAAAGATTGAGAAGTAATATTATTATGAATATAATATCATTGGAATTACAAAATTACCGAAATTATGAGATAGCGTCAATTCCGTTTGAGCGGGGCATTAATATTTTGTACGGGGATAATGCTCAGGGGAAGACGAATATTTTAGAGGCGGTTTATCTTTGTAGTACGACGAAATCCCATCGGGGAAGCAAGGATAAGGAATTAATACGATTTGGTCAGCAGGAAGCTCATATAAGGCTTTTATTGGAGAAAAAGGGAGTAAATCACCGCATTGATATGCACCTAAAAAAGAATAAGGCAAAGGGTGCGGCGATTGATGGAAATCCTATCCGCAGGTCATCGAAGCTTCTTGGGATGCTTCACGCCGTATTTTTTTCCCCGGAGGACCTTCGGATTATTAAAAATGGTCCACAAGAGAGAAGAAGATTTATGGATATTGTGCTTTGTTCGATGGATAAATCGTATCTATACGCCCTGGAACAGTATCAAAAAGTGTTAAATCAGAGGAATCACTTGTTGAAACAAATAATTTTCCGAAGTGATTTAGTGGAAACACTGGACATATGGGATGAACAAATGGTAACATATGGTATAGAGATTATAAAAAAAAGGCAATACTTTATAGAGACAATTAATCAAATGATTGGAGAAATTCATGTCTCATTGACTGGAGGCAGGGAAACTCTCTTGCTTGTCTATGAGCCGAGTATCCAAGTGGAAGACTATAGACAGGCGGTTTTGGCAAGACGGCAAAAGGACCTTAAAAATTGTTCGACGACGATTGGACCACATAGAGATGATATCAGTTTTTTGGTAAATGAGATTGATATTAGAAAGTTTGGTTCGCAAGGACAGCAAAGGACGGCGGCGCTGTCTTTGAAGCTTTCTGAGATTCGGATGGTGGAGGATGTCATTAAGGATAAGCCGATTTTGCTCTTGGACGATGTATTATCAGAGCTAGACGATAAGAGGAAGAAGTATTTGCTTGATAATATAAAAGACATTCAGACGATTATCACTTGTACAGGGGTAGAGGAGTTTTTGGAGAGCAGAATGCCGATTGATCAAGTATATCATGTGAAAGAGGGACGAATTGAAGGCATTCATAGGAACTGTTGACGAAGTATGGCATTACAAAAATGTAGGAGGAAATTTCATGAGTTCAAATAAAAAGAATGAACACGAATATGGAGCAGACCAAATCCAAGTTTTAGAGGGATTAGAGCCTGTCAGAAAAAGACCTGGTATGTATATTGGAAGTACCTCTGAGCGAGGTTTGCATCACTTGGTTTATGAAATAGTGGACAATGCGGTGGATGAAGCGTTGGCCGGTTTTTGTGATACAATAGAAGTCACAATTAATCCAGATAACTCTGTTACTGTAAGAGATAATGGACGCGGAATTCCAGTTGGAATTAATCATCAGAAAGGAATTCCAGCGGTAGAGATGGTTTTCACGATTTTACATGCAGGCGGAAAGTTTGGCGGTGGAGGATATAAGGTATCCGGTGGGCTTCACGGTGTGGGAGCTTCCGTTGTCAATGCATTGTCAAACTGGCTTGAGGTTGATATTTATAAAGATGGCAAGATTTACCACCAAAGATATGAGAAGGGAAATGTCACAGGTCCTCTCGCCGTCACTGGAGAGACGAAGAAGAGAGGGACAAAGGTGACGTTCTTGCCTGATGATACGATTTTTGAGACGACGATATTTGACTATGATACGCTAAAGAGTCGTCTAAGAGAGATGGCATTTTTGACAAAAGATTTAAAAATTGTCTTAAAGGATAAGAGAGAAGAAAAGGAGAGAGTGAACACCTTCCACTATGAGGGTGGTATTAAGGAGTATGTGGAGTACCTAAATAAAAATAAAGACCCTCTCTATGAGCAGATTATTTACTGCGAGGGAGAGAAGGGGGATATCCATGTGGAGGTTGCTCTTCAGCATACGAATTCTTTCCAGGAGGGAATGTATAGTTTTGTAAATAATATTACAACCCCAGAGGGAGGAACTCATTTATCGGGCTTTAAGTCCGCTCTCACAAAGACTCTCAATGACTACGCAAAGGCGAATCGACTGCTGAAGGATAATGAGCCGAGCTTAACTGGAGAGGACTATAGAGAGGGCTTAGTGGCGATTGTCAGCATTAAGATACCTGAGCCTCAGTTTGAGGGTCAGACGAAGCAGAAATTGGGAAATAGCGAGGCAAGAGGAGCTGTCGACAATATTGTCTCCGAGCAGCTTACGTATTTTCTTGAGCAGAATCCAGCTATCGCCAAAATTATCTGTGATAAGGCTATTTTGGCAGCTCGCGCCAGAGATGCTGCGAGAAAGGCGAAGGATTTGACGAGAAGAAAGACTGCGCTTGAGGGCACGAGTCTTCCAGGTAAGCTCGCCGACTGTTCGGATAAGAATCCAGAAAACTGCGAGATTTATATTGTTGAGGGAGATTCTGCGGGCGGTTCCGCAAAGACTGCGAGGTCAAGGGCAACGCAGGCAATCTTGCCACTTCGCGGTAAGATTTTGAATGTAGAAAAGAGCCGTATGGATAAGATTTTGGGAAATGCCGAGATTCGTGCGATGATTACTGCATTTGGCACGGGAGTTCAGGATGATTTTGATATCTCGAAGCTTCGATACCATAAAATTATTATTATGACCGATGCGGATGTCGATGGAGCTCATATTTCTACGTTATTGTTGACATTTTTCTATCGATTTATGCCTGAATTAATTGAAGATGGATATGTGTATTTGGCTCAGCCGCCTCTTTATAAGATTGAGAAGAATAAAAAGGTGTGGTATGCGTATAGCGATGAGGAGTTAAATCGCATTTTGACTGAGATTGGAAGAGATAATAATAATAAGATTCAGCGCTATAAAGGTCTTGGAGAGATGGACGCAGAGCAGCTTTGGGAGACGACGATGGACCCAGAGAGAAGAATTTTACTTAAGGTAAATGTCAACAAGGAGATGGCTTCTGAGCTTGATGTCACGTTTGATACGCTGATGGGGGATAAGGTAGAACCTAGAAGAGAATTCATCGAGGCAAATGCGAAGTATGTACAAAATTTAGATATCTAAAAATGGAGGAACCAGTATGGATGAGAGCAATATTTTTGATAAAGTTCATGAGATAGACTTGAAAAAAACGATGGAAAAATCTTATATTGATTATGCCATGAGTGTAATTGTATCGAGAGCTCTTCCAGATGTAAGAGATGGTCTAAAACCTGTACAGAGAAGAATTCTGTATGCAATGATAGAATTAAATAACGGTCCCGACAAGCCACATAGAAAATGTGCCCGTATTGTCGGTGATACGATGGGTAAATATCACCCTCACGGTGACAGCTCGATTTATGGAGCTTTAGTAAATTTGGCGCAGGAATGGTCCACTAGATATCCTCTTGTGGATGGACATGGAAACTTTGGCTCCGTGGACGGAGACGGTGCAGCTGCCATGCGTTATACGGAGGCAAGGCTTAGCAAGATTTCTATGGAGATGACGGCGGATATCAACAAAAATACCGTGGACTTTATGCCAAACTTTGACGAGACGGAGAAGGAGCCAGTTGTTTTGCCGTCGAGATTCCCAAATCTTCTCGTAAATGGAGCGCAGGGAATCGCTGTCGGTATGGCGACGAATATCCCTCCGCATAATCTCGGAGAAGTTATCGATGCAGTTGTGAAGATTATCGATAATAAGGTTGAGGAAGATAGAGATACCGATATCAGTGAGATTTTGGATATTATTCAGGGACCAGATTTTCCTACGGGAGCTACGATTTTGGGCAAATCTGGAATTGAAAATGCCTATCGCACCGGAAGAGGAAAGATTCGTGTGCGCGCTGTGACCAATATTGAGCCGATGAAGAATGGCAAGCAGAGAATTGTCGTCACAGAACTCCCTTATATGGTGAATAAGGCGAGATTGATTGAGAAGATTGCGGACCTTGTAAAGGAGAAGAAGATAGAGGGTATCACAGACCTTCGAGATGAGTCTGACCGTCAGGGTATGAGGATTTGTATTGAGCTTAGAAAGGATGTCAATGCAAATGTACTCCTAAATCGTCTTTATAAGCATACACAGCTTCAAGATACATTTGGAGTGAATATGATTGCTCTTGTGAATAATGAGCCTAAGGTATTAAATATACATGAGATGCTAATTTATTATCTGGACCACCAAAAGGAAGTTATCACAAGAAGAACGCAGTATGAGCTGAATAAAGCGCAAGAGAGAGCACATATTTTGGAGGGCTTATTGATTGCACTTGACCATATTGACGAGGTGATTTCTCTGATTCGCTCCTCCGAGAATGTGGCGGCTGCCAAGGCAGGATTGGTAGAGAAGTATCAGTTATCTGACCAGCAGGCGCAGGCGATTGTGGATATGCGTCTTAGAGCATTGACAGGTTTGGAGAGAGAGAAGCTTGAGGGCGAGTATAATGAGCTGGAGAAATTAATTGCCAGCTTAAAAGAGATTTTGGCAGATGAGAAAGTATTACTCAATGTTATTCGCAAGGAAATTTTGATAATTAAAGATAAATACGGCGACAAGAGAAGAACACATATCGGGTTTGACGCCGAGGATTTATCGGCGGAGGATTTGATTCCAAGGACGAGCACGATTATTGCGATGACGAAATTGGGATATATTAAGAGAATGACACTCGATAATTTTAAGCGTCAGAATCGAGGAGGCAAGGGAATTAAGGGAATGCAGCCGATTGATGAGGATTTTATCGAGGACCTTTTGATGACGACGACGCATCATTATCTATTTTTCTTTACGAATAGCGGTAAGGTGTATCGCCTAAAGGCGTACGAGATTCAAGAATCCAGCCGTATCTCGAGAGGACAGGCGATTGTAAATCTCTTACAGTTACAGCCAGGAGAGAAGATTACAGCGATTATTCCGATTCGCGAGTACAAAGAGGGACAGTATCTTTGCATGGCGACAAAGAACGGTATTGTCAAGAAAACTTCCATCGACGAGTATAGAAATATCAGAAAACACGGTTTAGCTGCGATTAATCTCAGAGATGGGGATGAGCTGATAGAGGTGAAGACGACAGATTCCACGAAGGAAATTTTCTTAGTCACAAAGCATGGACAGTGTATCCGCTTTCACGAGAATGATATCCGAGAGACAGGTCGTGTCTCGATGGGTGTTATCGGCATGAATCTGGCAGACGGAGATGAGGTTGTCGGTATGCAGCTAAATACACAGGGAAGTCAGCTTCTCATTGTATCCGAGAAAGGAATGGGAAAGAGGACGGATATGGAAGAGTTTTCCATCCAGCGAAGAGGTGGAAAGGGTGTGCGCTGCTATAAGGTGACAGAGAAAAGTGGTTATGTCGTAGGATTGAAAGCGGTAGACCAAGACAGCGAGATTATGATGATTACGACGGAGGGAATTGTCATCCGCATGAAGGTGGATACGATTTCAGAGCAGGGAAGAACTGCCACTGGAGTAAAATTAATTAATATCGATTTGGACAGCGATGTCAAAGTGGCGAGCATCGCTAAAGTCAGAGACAGTGAAGTGAAAAAGGCGGAGGAAGAGGCCAAGCTCGAGGAGGAGAACGAGGAATCTTAAGCTATCCGACGAAATAGAAGTATGAGATAATGGTATTAGGAGTGAGATTATTTTGCTCCTAATACTATAACAAGAATTGCGGGAGCACATTGTGCGGAGCAATTCGGTATCATAGGGGTCAAAAGACCTTTTGCCCCCAACATCATAACAATTTTATTTTTAGATAGATGCATATAAAAGTGGAGGTAAATATGAGAGAAGTAAGTGCTTCAATAATTACAGAGACAATCAAGGACATGTGCATTAGAGCGAATCATTTTTTGTCTCCTGATATGGAAGATGCGATTCACAGGGCCGCTAGAGAAGAGAAGGGGGCTCTTGGAAGAAAGATTTTGGAACAGCTTGAGGAGAATATGAAGATTGCCGGCGAGGAGATGATTCCAATCTGTCAGGATACGGGTATGACGACAGTGTTTTTTGAGCTTGGTCAGGAAGTACATATTGTGGATGGAAGCTTGGAAGAAGCAATAAATGAGGGGGTCAGAAGAGGATATGTGGATGGATTTTTGAGAAAATCTGTCGTGAGAGACCCGATTTTGCGTGAGAACACAAAGGATAATACCCCAGCGATTATTCACTACCAGATTGTACCTGGGGATGAGATTAAGATTACGATTGCTCCGAAGGGATTTGGAAGTGAGAATATGAGTCGCGTCTTTATGTTAAAACCAGCTGACGGTATTGAGGGAGTGAAGAATGCAGTTTTGACTGCGGTAAAGGATGCAGGTCCAAATGCCTGTCCGCCGATGGTTGTCGGAGTCGGTATTGGAGGAAATTTTGAAAAATGTGCCTGGATGGCGAAGAAGGCGCTGACGAGACAGGTGGGAAGCCACTCAGAGACTCCTTATGTAAAGCAGTTAGAAGAGGAGCTTCTTTTGGAAATCAATCAGCTTGGAATCGGTCCTGGTGGTCTTGGAGGAAGTACGACGGCACTTGCGGTAAATATAGAGACCTATCCGACTCATATCGCTGGTATGCCAGTTGCGGTGAATATTTGTTGTCATGTGAATCGTCATATTACAGAGGTTATATAATAAAAGGGAGTGAGTGAGGATGGAAAATTTGCATATTACTGCTCCTTTTGAGCAGCAGGAATTAGATAAGTTGAAGGCTGGAGATTATGTATATATCTCGGGAACGATTTATACGTCGAGAGACGCCGCACATAAGAGAATGTATGAATGTATACAGGAAGGAAGAGAATTGCCGATTTCTCTCGAGGGGAATGCGATCTATTATCTTGGACCAAGTCCTGCGAGAGAGGGACAGGTGATTGGGTCGGCAGGTCCGACGACGAGCAGTAGGATGGATAAGTATACTCCAGAGATGTTGGACCTTGGGCTTAAGGGGATGATTGGCAAGGGAAAGAGGTCCCAGGCGGTTATCGATGCGATTGTGAGGAATAAGGCGGTGTATTTCGCAGCGGTAGGAGGTGCGGGAGCACTTTTGTCAAAATGCATTAAGAAGTCGGAAGTGATTGCGTATGATGATTTGGGGACGGAGGCGATTCGAAAGCTTGAGGTGGAGAATCTTCCGGTTATTGTAGTTATCGATAAAGATGGGAATAATCTGTATGAGACGGCGATTGAGGAATTTCAGAGAGAGAATCAGTAGCGAAGAGTTTTCAACTAAATTTTTGGATGCGAATTAGGGGAAATAACTTAAATTAGATAAAACAAACCACAAAAAATTGAGAAAATTGAAAAGTTATCCACAATATATGGGGATTATCCACAATGTCCACATGATATTGTGGATAACTTTTTTTTGGAGTGGGGGTAGACGCCAAGAGAGTCCGTCGATATGTCCTCCAAAAACACGTTCGTTCCCACGGTTTTTCGA
>JAUUSJ010000304.1 GCA_030841965.1 Blautia sp. | reverse complement strand
TTTATATATTTCAATTTCCATTCTAGGGCTTTCTTTCCTGTGAATCCCATGACCAACAAAGAAAAGCCGTCACGGTTCATATAATACATTTTATTTGATTTTCCTGTTTTATCTTTGTAGGTAGACTGAAAGAACATCTTTTTAACCACCTCAAAATTGGATTCAGTAACTTCTTCTTTGGACAGTTCCATATTCTTTTTACTACATCCAAAATTGGATTCAGTAAGCGACTCTACATTCTTTTTACTCACCTCAAAATTGAGTTCAGTAACTTGACGAAATAAATTATCAATATCTCTCAAGACATGATAATGCTCTTTCTCAAATACCTCCGCTACTTGTAAACTACTGCATACGGCTTCACCTTTCTTCATAATGACCAATTCTTGCATCTTCTTTTCTCCTTTCCTGCATTTTTTCTTTTTCTCTTTGCGGATGAGAGGGACTACTTCGCAAATGGTGAAGAAATCCCTCCTCTGCCTTGCATAATATCATCTTTTCGGGGTTTTTATTTGGCAGCAGAATCCATGATTTCGTTCCTCCTGCTGCCAAATGGGGTAGTGTTTTACGACCCCATCTATCCAAAACTCAATAACATTTTGTTAGTAAGTCTCTTATTTTTGCCAATGGGTGTAACGAATCGTTACTCCCTAAATCTAACTAAGCTTTATCCTGCCCTCCAACTTCTTCATGGCTTCTTCGTTACGTTCTCTCGTGGCTTCTGCATATACATTCATGGTTGTAGAGATATCAGAATGTCCAGCAATGGCTTGTATCGCTTTTACATTATCCTCTACCTCACAGAGCCTTGTAATAAAGGTGTGTCGAAGAATATGTACAGAAAAGTGTGGGAGTGGCTCTTTTTGCCCTTTTTCTGTAGCGTTGTATTTAGCCACGGCTCTTTTGATAAAAGAATCAATAGAAGCGGCATTATATAAATTCTCATTACGATTAAGGAAAATAAAACCTGTGTAATCGTCTATAATTAGCTGTGTTGGTCGCTCCATAAATTGCTTTTCTCTAATCTCTAGTAATGCCATCCTTACCTCTCGTATCATTGGAATCTGTCTTTTTCCTGTAGATGTCTTGGTAGAGTCAATATAAAAGCCACTTTTTCCACCTTCCTTTTTGCCGTATATAGTATTGTGATTAATATCTATCACTCCCTTTTTAAAGTCCACATCTTCCCATCTAAGCCCTACAAGCTCAGAGACACGGCATCCAGTACCAAGAAACGTAACAAAGAGAGAATGCCAATTCCCCAGGTAATTGTATTTTACAAACTCAAGGAAATTATCTTGTTCTTGTCTGGTCAAGGCTCTTTTCTTTGGCTTTTCATCTATTGTTCTTTTTTGCCTTATTTCCGATAACGCGCCCCTACATGGATTCTTTCTTATGATGTCATTTTTTAATGCATACTCAAAAGCACCGTTCAAAAAGCCATGAATATTTCTAACCGTTGATAATTGCAATCCCTCATCCAATAAGCTATTGTAATAATTTACAATGTCATAATACTTGATAGAGCTTATCTTTCTTTCCCCTATGCTAGCTCTTACTCGCTTATTGTAGGTTCTCTCTTTATTGGCTGTGGTAGACCTCTTCAATTGCTTGAAGCTTTGCATTTCGTCATACACGTCATTTAGGGTAAGGACTGCTGCCTTTTCTGAATCGATACCATCTCTTAAGTCTTGTCTTATCTGCTCCTCCTTTTCTCTAAGCTCTTGTATGGTCTTTGCATAGACTTCTTTTCTCTTGCCGTCTAAGGCTCTGTATTTATAGCTGTATCTTCCGTCCTTTCTTTGGCTCTCCCCTGCTCTTAGAATTCTCCCTTTCTTGTCTTTTCTTTTTTCTGCCATATATTCTCATCCTTTCTTGACGGAATACATATAACTATGCTATAATCAAGCACAGAAAGATGGATTCCATCACTGAAATACTTTGTGTCTATAGTCTGTGAAGTCGTTACCTTCCACAGACTATTTTTTGTCTCTTTTTTCTTTGTTCTATTCGTAATTTTATCCCTATGTCCTGCTACCCTATAAAGAGTAGGGGTAAGGGGTGTTATGTGTCTATTTCATTGTTGTAAGTGTCTGTACTCAACTCAGAATCGAGCTTAGTTCCTCCTGCCTGCTCTCAACCTCTCACCCGCTTTTTGCCTTTGTTCCTCTGTCAAGTTTATCGATTTAAAATCGGAGCGAAAAGAAATTAATCCCTTATGCGTCTCGTATGTCTTGCCAACCAGTTCTCCGCTTTGCAATTTATGTACCTGCTTCACTCTCCAATGTGATAAGC
>JAUUSJ010000303.1 GCA_030841965.1 Blautia sp. | reverse complement strand
GACATTGAGCGGCAAAGCTAAGTATATCGAAAAACCGCTCCACTCTCTATCGTTTTTAGAGGACATATCTCCTGCCTCTCTTCGCTGAGTATTGGCAAGACAATTTAGAATTGTTCCAATATGAGTTTCCAGCTTTTTTTGCTTATAAAAATTTTACGTTATCTTAAGCATTGATGTCTTCTATATCCTTCTAATATTATAGAAGGCTTTTTTAATCGTATTAAACCTAGCTAATTAGTGATTGCTATTAATACCATCTAGTCATAGGCAAGCTATTATTAATGCCGTTTGACAATAGAATTTGATGCAAATCAATAATTCCATTGTGGAAAGTAGCGGCACAAGAGCAGAGGTATAATTCCCACATACGGATAAAACGTTCATCAAATTTCTTTTGAATCTCGTCGAGATGTTCTCTGAAATTATGCTCCCAGCAGAGCAGCGTGCGGTTATAATGTAGTCTTAAATCTTCTACATCTAATACATGGAAATTATCTTCTGCCGCAGAAGAAATCATTTCTCTTAAACTTGGAACAGTTCCACCTGGGAAAATATATTTCTTTACCCATGGGTCTCCTGGATGTTCTTTTAATCCACTGATAAAATGCAATAAGAATAATCCGCCTGGTTTTAATACTTTATGAACACAATCCATAAAGAGCTGATAATTATCACGACCTACATGCTCTAGCATACCAACACTGACTACTCGGTCAAACTGCATATTAAGTTTTGGAATATCTCGGTAATCCATTAATTTTACTTCGAGCAAATCAGAAAGATTTTCCTCCTCAATTCTTTTTTGGAATTCCTTATATTGTTCCTCGCTTAGAGTGATTCCAACTCCCTTAACACCGTATTTTTTTGCTGCCTCAATTAGAAGAAATCCCCAACCGCAACCGATATCCAATAAACTTATTCCTTCTTTTAGAAGAAGTTTCTTCAATATATAATCCACTTTATTGACCTGAGCCTGATAGAGTGTATCATCTTCATGCATAAAATATCCACAGGAATAGCTCATTGTCTCGTCCAGCCATAGTTTATAAAAATCATTTCCAATATCATAATGGCTTTGGACTTCTTTCTTTTGATTTTTCTTTTCCGTTGAAGTGAACATCAATTTCTTTAACGCTGATTTATTGGTAGAAAATTTACCCATCTGTCCCAAAAAATGGTCTAAGGCATTATAAAGATCGCCCTCGATTTCCAATTTTTTGTCCATATAGGCTTCTCCAAGAGCCAAAGAGGTGCTCGTTGTTAGTTCTTTTAATGAGATTTGGTCTCGAAAATAAACAGTGAAGGTTGGTTCTCCTTCTCCGATTTTATACTCCCCATTTTTTGTCTTTACAAGAAATGGATATTCGTCAAATTTTTTCAAAAATGGAATTAAAACTTTTTCTTCCCACATAATCATTCTCTCCTTTTCATTTTAGTTACGGGTTATTGATTTTAATTATTTTAGTTGTTTTAGTTACTTTTTTAATTTGTGGAATAGTGAGGTTGTCTCTTCTCCCAAAGGGTAAAAATATAGTATGCCTCCTATAGGGATATCTTATGAGAGACTGGAGGGAGGATATTGAGAGGGAGGAAGACAGACAGACGCCAAGAGAGCAACCCGGTATATGTGCCTCAAACACGTTCGTTCCCACGATTTTTCGACATACGCTGATTTTTGCCGCCTCCCGCAAACTCGCACTTTCAGTGCTCAGACAGTGCTCCAGCGGCAAAGCTAAGTATATCGAAAAATCGCTCCACTCTCTATCGTTTGCGGCGCATATACCGGGTTGCTCTCTCGGCTGTGTACTGGCGAGATAATCTAAAATTCGCTCTAATTACTGTCTTGAAACCTTAATGATATGATATTGGGGTCAAAAGGTCTTTTGACTCTGGTATTATAATATATTATCTTTTGAAGTTGCTTCCTTGCTCGAAAAGCATAGTATATGATGTGCTCTATGGGTATATTTTATGAAACAGCAAAGCTGTTTTGCCCGTGGGGCATAGAATAAGATATGCTCTGTGAGTATAAAATTTAAGAAGTATCCTATATAAAAATAGAGTGAATAGATGGTAGATACTTAAAAACTTTTAAAATAAAACAAAAATCTAGCTAAACTAATATCCGATTCCTCAAATCATCCAGTTGTTTAAGATGCTATTTTTGGAATAGTCTATTGTCGATTATTCAATTAACAAGTTATTAGTTTACTATGTTTCGCCAATACACAGCCAAGGGAGAGGGAAGATATCTCCTCCGAAAACGATAGAGAGTGGAGCGGTTTTTCGATATACTTAGCT
>JAUUSJ010000078.1 GCA_030841965.1 Blautia sp. | reverse complement strand
AGCTAAGTATATCGAAAAACCGCTCCACTCTCTATCGTTTTTAGAGGACATATCGGCTCTCTCTTCGCTGTGTATTGGCAAAACTCTATATAGTTCTTTTTTATTAGGATTACTAGTATGTAGTTTTAATGCAAGTTTTATTCTATGGTTATCTGACTACTACTGGTTTTAATATGGGGTTCTCGCTTTTTACTTACAAAAATTTTACACTATCATCGACAAACAAATAGCTTCGTGTTATAATAAGCTTTAAGACAATGAGGACCTGCCTGCATTCTAGGATAGGTAGTGGCGAGGAAAAGAGGGATTTTAATTGTGAAAAAAAATTTTTTTATTTTATGTTTTATTTTGCTTTTTTTATTTTCTATGGTATCCTGTCAAGGTGAGAAGGACAAAAGCACTCCAGCTGAAAGCACTCAAACTAGCTCTTTGTCTGAAACTTCTGCTGAGACAACGAGTACTCCAAGTACATCAAGTGAGGAATCTAGCGTTTATTCTCTACCTGATGAGAGTGATACGGTGCAAGAAGATGAGGAAGAATATGACGAAGACCTCTATCTAGGCGAGGAGGAAATAGAAGATTTTGCCAATGAAGAGGAGGCAGATTTAAGTGACAAAGATTCTGATGATTCTTCTAGTGATAATAACGAAGATACTCTTTCCAATCACAATATAGATAATGCTGAATATGACTATACAAGCCTAAATGAAAATCAGTGAACTCAAAAAAGCTTTTATATATAAATGGTGTGCATGAGAATTTATTTTGTATCCGTTTTATACTTTATATGAGATATAAAACTTTCTCTATTTTTCATATATAAAAGCTTTTTCTTTATTATTGGTTATGTCAATAGACATATTCATTTTGTCTTCTATAATATATTTCCTATATATTCGATAAACTTTTCTTTTACTAGCTTTTTTCTTGTCTTGCTGATAAATACCCTCTCTCCTGTATCTAAAATTGCCTCCAAACCTCTTATCTCTTGTATGTATTTTAAATTGACAATATAGCTATTATGACATCGAACAAAATCTTTGTCTTTTAGAGCTTTTTCATATTCTTTCATCCTCTTTTTTGTCTCCAGAATTCCATTTTCTGTGTGAATCTTTGTAAATCTTCCTGCGGTCTCAATATATTGAATATCGGATAGATAAATTCTGTACCAGCTATTCCTCTCTTTTAAAATTATTGCCTCTTCTTCGTGAACTTCTAATATATGCATCACTCTTTTTATTTCGTTTTTTAATATTTTATAGGGTATTGGTTTTATTAGGTATCTATAGACTCCCTCCTCGTAGTTTTTTATTAGATACTCATAACTGGGACTCATCAGAATAATATATGCTTTCCTATCTCTTTTTCTTATAAGAGGGATGGCTTCTAGTTCTCCTTCCATCCGAAGAGTTACCATGTCTAAGAAAAAGACTTGAAACTGTTGTGTGAAAACTTCCTCCAGCTGAAATATATTTTCAATTTTCTTTATTAAAATTTTTATCTGTTTTTCTCTCTCTAGCCGCATAATTTCTCTGCGAAAATTTTGTAGAAATATTTCATCTCTATCCCATATTGCAATTTTGAGCATTGATGCTTTACCGGTCCTCTTTTTTATAATATTTTTTAATTTTACAAAATTCGAAATTCTATTTCTACTCAGTAAGTACTTGTTTTTTGTGTAAATCACTTGTATTGAGAGCTTTAATAAATCTTTTGAAGGGATATGAGGAAAACGCTGAGAAAGGAAGCAGATGAAAATGGACTGAAGTGATGAAGATTTTAATATAAAAAACTACCGTAAAATTAGATTTTTTGCCAATACACAGCGAAGAGTTTGTCAATTGAAAAAGTATAAAAACTTTGGTATGATAAAAGCATATGAGATATTGTCTACAGTTTTAAGAAAGGAAGAAAAAGGATGACAGAGAGTAAATACGCAAAAAAAGCTGCCCAATTATTTAAGGAAGGATATAATTGTTCCCAGGCTGTGCTTCTCGCTTTTTCCGATAAATATACAATGGAACAAAAACAGGCTGCGAGACTCGCCTCTTCTTTTGGCGGAGGAATGGGAAGATTAAGAGAGGTCTGTGGAACTGTGAGCGGAATGTTTATGGTAGCGGGAATTTTATATGGATATGATGACCCAAAGGCAAGAGAAGAAAAGGCGGAGCATTATAAGAGAATCCAGTATTTGGCGAAAGAATTCGAGAAGGAGCATGGCTCTATTATCTGTCGAGAGCTTTTAGGACTCGATGTGAAGAGAGAAAATTATGTCCCAGAAGACAGAACGGAGAACTACTATAAAAAAAGACCCTGTGTCGAATTGGTCGCCGATGCAGCGGCAATTATGGAAAAGTATATAGACGAGTTTGAAGAGAAATAGCTTAAAATTTTAGATTATTTCGATTGTTTTGCCAACACACAGCAAAGAGAGTCCGTCGATATGTCCTTCAAAAACGATAGAGAGTGGAGCGGTTTTTCGATATACTTAGCTTTGCCGCTGGAGCACTGTCTGAGCGCTGTAAGCGCGAGTTTGCGGGAAACGGCAAAAATCAGCGTATGTCGAAAAACCGTGGGAACGAACGTGTTTTTGAAGGACATATCGACGGACTCTCTTTGCGTCTGATTTCGTCTGATTCCATCTGTTTCTATTACAGCAATTATCTAACCACAAAAAATTTTACGCTATCCATATACGAACCAATTTTAATCTGTTGTCAATGCAGTCGATGCCGTGCTCGCCTGACTATCTGCCGTTGTTTTTGCAGTAGTGGTTTGCGCTGTCGTACTTGCTGTAGTACTCGATGTGGTACTTGATGTTGTATTAGTATTTGCCGTAGTGTTTGACGACTGTGTTGTTTCTGTGCTACTCTGTGAACTACTTGTATTGGTACTGCTCTGACTTGTTGTCGTCTCAGTCTCGGAGGCGGAGGATTCTATCTCTTGTGCATTTTCATCCACTGGTGCCTCTCCTCTAAGGAGCATCTTTATATGTTCTTCTGAGCCAAGTACTGTATTATAAAGATTTTGCGCTTCCTCGTCGTCGGTCTGTGTGAACTCTTTTTTGTATGTTATCGTATCGATAAGCTGGAAGTTCTTTGTATTTACACCAGTGCCTTCTTTATTCATATAAACTGGACGATATCCTATCTTGTCAATATAGATGCCGTTTGCACCTTTTCTCACAGTCAGATTAAGAATGACCTCATCTCTCGTATACTCACTATTTTGGTTGGATGTGAAATTACCTAGAGAATAAGCTACAAATACTTCTCTTGTATTTCCGTCTTCCCCTGTCACTTTCTTTTTACCCATTTTTTGGACTACATGAGGATGACTTCCAACAATGATATCCGCTCCTGCCTCAATTAGCATATCAGATAGTTCTTTTTGGGAGTCATTTGGCACAGTCTCGTATTCTTCTCCCCAATGCGGCATTACGACAATGCAATCTGGATTTTGTGCCTTAGCAAGCTGCATTTGGCTGTCTACTTCTTCCTGTGTCAAATAATTAATATGGTCTGCTCCATTTTCTGCACTCTGATTGGTAAAGACAGTAAAGGATAAAAAGGCGAACTTGATTCCATTTACTTCCTTTACGATAATATTTTGCTTTTCTTCTGCATTTCTGTAAGTTCCCATATGATTGATTCCCACTTCATCCAGTACATCGAGAGTTCTCAGTACTCCTGTTTCTCCTCGGTCAAAGCTATGATTATTTGCTGTTGTTAAAATATCAAAGCCTACTTCTTTTAATGTTCTGGCGAAGTCATCAGGAGTGTTAAAGGTTGGATATCCACTATATTTTTGGTCTTCTCCCGCAAATACGGTTTCTAGATTACCAATTGTTAAATCTGACTCTTGCAAATACTGGTCAACCTGAGAGAAACATTTGGAGAAATTATAATCTCCAGTTTTTACATCATAGGCGTCTCGAAATTGTGGCATATGACACATAAGGTCTCCCACAAAGCTAAGTGTTACACTGCCTTCTTCCTGTGAAACGGTAGAATTCTCATCTTCCTCTGATACTGCTTCTGTTGACTCTGTATCAACAACAGAGGCAATTCTCTTTCCAAAGACATTTCCTCCCATAATCAAGGCTATCACCAAAATTGCAGCGACAGCTCCATTGAAAATCCATCGAAAATCTCTCTTTTTCGACATCTGAGTATCTGACTTTTCTTGCTCCTGCTCTAAAATAGGCAGTTCTTCTTTTTGCTCTTCTTCCTCTATAAGCTCTATATCAGATACGTTCTGTGACTCTCGCTTAGACAGATCTTCCTGTTCTTGTCTTGCCTCTCTTGCAAGTCTTGATGCCTCCTGCTCCTCCTTCTTCTTTCTCGCAAGTCGTATTGCTTCCTGACGAGCATTTTTCTCCTGTGCGAGTCTTAATTGTTCTTGGCGAGCATTTTCTTCCTCGGCGAGTCTTAGTTGCTCTTGGCGGGCGTTTTCTTCCTGCGCAAGTCTTAGTTGCTCCTGGCGAGCGTTTTCTTCCTGCGCAAGTCTTAATTGCTCTTGGCGAGCGTTTTCTTCCTCGGCGAGTCTTAGTTGCTCTTGGCGAGCATTTTCTTCCTCGGCGAGTCTTAATTGCTCTTGGCGGGCATTTTCTTCCTCGGCGAGTCTTAGTTGCTCTTGGCGAGCGTTTTCTTCCTCGGCGAGTCTTAGTTGCTCTTGACGCCTTTCTTCTGCGAGTCTTAGTTTTTCTTGGCGGACATTTTCTTCCAGCGCAAGTTTCTGCTCTTCTTCTTGTCTTGCTTTTTCTTGTGCAATTCTTAATGCTTCCTGTTTGGCGGTCTCCTCTGCCCTTCTCAGGTTTTCTAGTTGCGCCTTCTTTTGCTGTTTTCTTCTTAAAATCTCAAGCTGCTCTTCTTCTTGTTGCTTTTTCTTTCTCAACTCAAGCTCTGCTTGTTCTTTTTCTCTCCTTAGCGCCTCTATTTCTTCTTGTTCTTTTCTCTGTATTTCTTCTAGTCTTTGCTGTCTTTTTATCTTTTGTTCAAGCTGTTCTTGTTCTTTTTTCTTTCTCTCCTCAGCCTGTAATCTGTTTTGTTCTTGTTGTTTTTTTCTAAGTTCTTCATATTCTAGTTTCTGCTGTTCTTGCTGCTTTTGCTCCTGCTGTTTTTGACGGATAAATGCAAGCTGCTCCTCTTGTTTTTTCTTTAATTCCTCCAGCTGCTTATCCTCACTCTGCAGTGATTTTTCTTTTTTATCAATCGAAGACTCTTTGATGGACTCTTTTGTGGTTTCTTTCTTATTTTCTTTGATAGAATCAACTGGCTCTTGTTTTTCTATCTTTTGTGCTTCTTCTTTTTCTATCTTTGGTATTTCTTGTTTTTCTATCTTTTGGACTTTTTCTTTTATTTTCTCGCCTATGTTCTGCGGCTCTTTTTGGGAGAAATCGTTTTTGAGAGACTCTTCTTTTTTTGGTTGTTCCTGCTCTTTCTTTTTTCGCATTCCCTCTATATTTTTTATCTGTTTCTTTAGCCAACTTGCTTTTTCTTTCTTTGGCTCTTCTTTTTTTTCTTCTTTCCTTTCAAGCTCTGTCTTTGCCCTATGTACAGGCTCTGTTTTTTTAGACTCTCTTTCTAATCTCTCTCTTTCTCTTTCTAGTCTCTCTCTCTCATTTTCTCTTTTTTTTCTGATTTCTTCTAGAGAAATATCCGTAATATGTGATTTTGGTTTTGTCTGTGAATGAACTTCATAAATATTGGAAGTATTTTGTTTTTTCTCTTGTTGTCTCTGCTCTTCTTGTATCGCTTCCAAAATATCTTCAATATCTACCTGTCTAACTTTTGGCTCCTGCTTCGACGAATTCGATATGCTCGTCGACCTTCTCTTTTTCTTTGCACTTGAAGAGGAAGCTACTGTCCTCTTTTTCGTCTCCTTCTTTTTCTCACTTGTCTTATCTGCCTTTTTTCTGCCTCCAAAAAGCTTTTCCTTCACTTCCTGTGCATAGAAAGCAATCGCATAGATAAGCTGTGAAAAAAACTCTAAAAATCTCTCTATTATATTTTTATTTTTCTTACTCATCTGTCCTCACCCCACTCGTCTCTTCTTTCTTTTCTCTTAGGTCTTGCTAGACTATTGCTCGCTTCTCGAAACTGGTATAAAATTTTATTTATTCCATAATAATATCGTCTTTCCAATCACCTTCTGTATATCCATCTCAAAAGCTCTTGTCATATCCTCAATCGACCTTATCTGCACTTGAGCACCTACAATATTACTCAGATACTCCAATACCTCTGGATTGTCTCTATAAATTTCTACTGTTTTTTCAAAATCCTCTCTTCCACTTCGACTACTGCCAAAAAAATGTAATCCCTTCTCTAGCACCATTCGAGTATTAATCGGAACTGCATACTCAGAAACTCCCAAAAGTGCAATCACTCCCTCTGGAGCAATATGCCTAATAATCTGCTTTATCGCCTTTTGAGAGGCAGCGTTTCCCACACATTCAAACGCATGGTCCAGTTTCAAATCCTTTGGTATCTCTCGCGTTAAAAATACCGCATCTGCAAATGTAAAATAAGAAAGCTTTTCCTCGTTCACTCCAAAAATATAGAGTTTCGTATCTGGAAACATTACTTTAAAAAAAATAGCCGTGATATAGCCCAAATTTCCATCTCCCCAGATTCCCACATATTCTCTTCTCTTATGTGCAAATCGGTCAAATCTCCTAAGCGCATGTACACTCACCGAGACAAGTTCTGTAAAAGCGGCCACTGTCTTGTCAATCTCATCTGGAATAGGAATAATTCGGTCTCTTCCCATGGCCACAAGCTCCTGCATGAATCCGTCACAGCTACTTGCGCGAAACTTACTGCTTCTTAAATAATTTTCCGCAATAACCTCATCTTTCTCGGTCGGTATATTCGGAATCATAACAACAGATGTTCCAGGCAAAAATTCTCCCCTGGCATCATAGACAACCTCCCCGACCGCCTCGTGAATCAAAGCCATCGGAAGTTTCTTTGAGAGAATCTCATCTGGTCTTATTCCCTGATAATATCTCTGGTCTGCATGGCAGATAGATAAATGAGTCGGTCTGACAATAACCTCGTCGCCAAATAAATCTATCTCCGTCAATGCCATCTCAAATCTTCTCGGGGCAACAAGACGGTATACTGTATTTAACATAAAATATCTCCTTTGGCTAAAATCTCCGCAACCTTTAAATCATAGGTATACGTAATCTTTATATTAGAAACCTCTCCCTGAACAAGATGAACCTTTTCTCCTTTTATGACGCAAATCTTCGCCGCATCCGTCAAGACTTCTTTCTCCTTCTCAGACAGAGATAAATAATGTTCCTTTAACATCTTCGCCTTAAAAGATTGAGGGGTCTGTCCCTGATACATCCTTCTTCTATCCGGAATATTAGAAATAGAATTCCCATCCTCGCTCTCCACGATGGTATCCGTGGCTGGAATCACTGTATCACAGGCTCCATACTTGGCAGCATACTCAATATTTTCCTGAATAATGCGGTATGTGACAAAGGGACGTACCGAATCATGCGTCACAATTACAGTATCCTCATCTAAACCATACGCCTCCTCGATATAATCAATCGCTCTCATAATCGTCTCATTTCGCGTGACTCCTCCTTGTGTCACTATAATTTTATCATCCTCATGAAAATATTGCTTTATCAATCCCTTCGTATGACCAATCCAGGCACTCGGACATAGTACAATAATCTTCTCAAACTCATGATGCACAAAAAACTTTTCAATTGTATAAATAATAACAGGCTTATTGGCTATCTTTAAGTACTGCTTTGGCTTTTCTATATTGCCCATTCGACTTCCCAAACCACCTGCTAAAATCACTCCAAAAACCATGATTTCCTCCTGTATTTCATAATTTCTTCTGTGTTTTATAATAGGTAATAAATGTGTCCGTTATATGAACGGTTATATCAAAATTCTGGCTATCGGCTTACGCTTTGGATAGTGTAGAATTTTGGTTGTGGTTGATTAGGTATAGAGGATAGACGCGAAGAGAGTCCGTAGATATGTTCTCTAAAAACACGTTCGTTCCCGCGGTTTTTCGACATACGCTGATTTTTGCCGCTTCCCGCAAACTCGCATCTACGATGCTCAGACAGTGCTCCAGCGGCAAAGCTAAGTATATCGAAAAACCGCTCCACTCTCTATCGTTTTTAGAGAACATATCTACGGACTCTCTTCGCTGTGTACTGGAAAAATACTGCAATATTCTCTTTTATAAAGATTACTACTACATACTTTCAATATGATTTTCCTGCTTTTCTATCTACAATTTTTATACTATCTGCACCTTAAACTTTTCGTGTTTCATAAGAAAATGATAGCAGAATCAAATTTCAAAGTCAACCGTCCTCCCTATATTAAACAGATTTTGTAAATCTTTTCCTGTTCTTATCATATTCTCCTTAATACTATTACCCATTCTCTTTCATTATACAGAAAACAAAAAAAATAGCAACTAATCTAAATAAAATAAACTCAAAAATATCCTAAATTATAAAAAATGATAGTTTTTAGAAACTCCGAAATCTCCAAATTGAACCTTTTATCAGAACATATGTTTATTTTACTTGCTTTTTCCATTCCAATATGAGATAATAAAATACTATCATGATATAATGTTTGGGTCAAAAAGTCTTTTGACCCCCTTCGATACCGGATTGCTCCGCACAATGTGCTCTCACAATCCTCATGATATCAATCTAGAACTTACCCATACAGGAAGGAGATATAAATTTTATGCCTACAGAAAAACAATTACTTCGCGATAAAGAATACTATGGAGAATATAAAGTTGGGGGCAGATACTCTGTGGAACAATGGGAAAAAATTTTATCCACTCCCGTCTTAGTCGATTCCACCGATTTATCCATCCTAAAGGAAATCTTTTCCTCGGCGAACCACGCCGCTTTAATTACCCAACTTTGCTTTCACCACAATAAAGAAGAAAACTACTATCTAGACCGCATGAATGCCCTCGGCGAAAAACTCGGACGCCCAAATGGATTTGTGGAGGAAGTTGACTTGCAGGGCAGAGAGTACTGGTGGTATTTAATCTTTTGGGGACGATTAACAAAAGAGGGAATTCTTGAGTGGAAACTCCAACCCGCACTCGCAGAAGCACTCGAATACCTAGAACCTAAGCTCGAACAAGACTATATCTCTTATATGAGCCATATCGATTATTGCTCCCAAACTCGGCTAGAATATTCCGACGCTGTCTGGATTGCCGCCGCCCTCCTACTATTTGAGAAATACCATCTCGAACATCCGTCCAATATCGATGACCTATTGCTCATGCAGTACGAAATTCAACAGCGAGCTCAAAAAATATATGGTCAAGACATCCCTGTCACAGTCATCACCGATACATGCAATTCCGACTCTGAGCGATGCCAATACCATTATTTAAGAGATATCTACAAATATTTTAGAATTTCCTACCCAAATGAATTCGATGGAGATAGAGAAAAGCCAACTACACTCGACCCAACCTACTGCGTAATGAGCCATTTTGGCTATCTGACCATCCAAGATTTATACCATTTTATCGAGACAGACTACGCCAAACTCGCTGACCCTAATTTTATCGAGGTCAATACAGAAGACGCCCTCTATAAAATGATTATGTTCTTAAAAAATAATAGCGATAATGGATATATGAATCTTTCCTCTCCAACGGAGGAAGAAGTAGAACAATTTTTAGAAATAAAATCCAACGCCAAAACCGCCATCTCCTGTTTTCACGATATCGGGGAAATTTTGACAGAACAATATCCAAACTTTGCTCAGACAGAAAAAGCGACCTGGCTTATGGCAGACAAGACGACAATCCAAAATACTTGGAAAGACTGTTTCCAAATCTTGGAATATTCCAATCATGGACCTGTCATCTCCACCCTACTAAACTGCCTCGAAGAAAACTCCAAAAAAGTGACCTTCTCCATCTGTCTGACTATCCCATTTACTTCCTCAGATATGAGAGAGAAAATCCTAGAAATTTGCAATCCCCTCACGGCCCTAACTAGCGCAAACTTTCGCCTAGTCAACACAGATGAACTTGAGATTGCAAAACCAAAAAACTTTGGTTCTTCCCTGACCGCATACGTATCCTACACAGAGACAGAATTACTAGACGGAGGAGAAGAAAAATTTATGCCACAATTCGAGACTGTTTTACAGATTTTGGCATCTTACTATACAAATTTATGCCAGCAAATATTTACAGGCTCCGAAAACCCTTCTGGCAAAACAGCTTCCACTACCGAGCCAACCCAGCCAGATGCATCAAACACTCTTCCTTCCGAAAACAGAATACTTCATAACGAGGCTTCTGAAACATACTCTGCTGCTCCATCCAAAGAGGTTGAAGTTTTCGACGAGGAATTTTTATCCAATATGGTAATCGAGGATATAGAAGTAGAAAAACTTCTCACAAAAATAAACGACCGTATCGCTTATTTCCTATCAAGAAGCTACCAAATTGAGCCAAAACTTTTATATAAACTCAAAAACTCTCCAACTTTAGACACATTAGGAACAATCTTTTACAATGAGATTATCCCTTTACTAGAAGATTGGTTTGAAAAAGATTACGAGACAATCCGACTCGTACTCGGAGATTTCCAAAAATCTTCCAAAGACTACGAATTCATCCCAAAAGAAATACTAGACCCCGCCATCCTTTTTGGACAAATAGCAGTTGACAATAATTTGCTTCCAAAAGAAAGTTATTTTGCACAGAAAAAAGCGTTTTATCGAAAAGAGAGTTATTTGGAAGCATAATTTGAAAAAAGAGAGAATGGCAACAGACGTTAAGAGAGCAGGCAAATATATGCCCCGCAAACACGTTCGTTCCCACGATTTTTCGACATACGCTGATTTTTGCCGCCTCCCGCAAACTCGCGCCTTCGGCACTCAAACAGTGCTCCAGCGGCAAAGCTAAGTATATCGAAAAATCGCTCCACTCTCTATCGTTTTCGGCACATATATCTCCCGGCTCTTTCGGCTGTGTACTGGCAACGTTGTATAAATATGGCATACGGAGTAAAAACTTTGGTCTCAGAAATGACTCCATGTAGTGACAAGATAATATACTGTAAATATGGAATGCGAAGTAGTAACTTTTATCTTAGGGATGACTCCGTGCACTGGCAATATATACTGTAAGTATGACATATTCTTAGTTTTAAGAGTTGAGAATGGAATTTCTTGATTACTTGTAGCTAAAATGGAAGCTATATTATTACGGTTTTGTTATGCTATCCATAGAAAACAAAGAGATGACGTAAACCTTTTGTAGTTTCTTAAAAAGGTCAATTGGTTAAATATTATATATATTACAGATTATTTTGTTAAATATTATATGTATTACACATCATTATAGGAGGAACTAGCTATGATTTTATATTTTTCAGGAACAGGAAACAGTGAGTATGTGGCGAAACGAATAGGAAAAGAGATAAACGATGAAATTATAAATCTTTTCCAAAAAATTAAAGAAAATGATTTTTCAGAAATGCACTCCAATCGTCCATGGGTAATTGTAGTACCAACTTATGCATGGAGGATTCCACGAATTGTTCAAAAATGGATAGAAAATACAGTATTTACAGGAAATCATGATATGTATTTCATTATGACCTGCGGAGGCGATATCGGAAATGCAGGTAACTATCTAGAAAAACTGTGTAAAAAAAAGAATATGAATTATATGGGATGTATTGGTATTCTTATGCCAGAAAACTATATTGCGCTGTTCGCTACACCACCACAGGAAATGGCATTACAAATCATTGGGCAAGCAGAGCCTATTATAAACCAATCCATTCTTTATATTAAAAATAGAGACAAACTCCCGCAAACGGATATTTCTTTTACGGACAAGATAAATAGCGGAATTATAAATGACCTTTTCTATCCTATATTCGTCCATGCGAAAAAATTTTATGCTACTGACGCTTGTATTTCCTGTAATAAATGCTCCAATATATGCCCTCTTAATAATATCCATATCGAAAACGGAAAACCTGTCTGGGGAAATACATGTACACACTGTATGGCTTGTATCTGTAATTGTCCAAAAGAAGCGATTGAATATGGAAAACATAGTCAAGGATTGCCTCGCTATACTTGTAAAAAAGAGGTCTAATCTTTATCTCTCGAGTTTCGCCAGTACACAGCTGAGAGAGGAGGCAGGTATATGCCCCAAAAACGATAGAGAGTGGAGCGATTTTTCGATATACTTAGCTTTGCCGCTGGAGCACTGTTTGAGCGCCGAAGGCGCGAGTTTGCGGGAGGCGGCAAAAATCAGCGTATGTCGAAAAATCGTGGGAACGAACGTGTTTTTGGGACATATACCTGCCTCCTCTCTCAGCGTCTCCCCTCAGTGCCCCATCTCACCCCAACCCATAAACTTTAGTTACAACCCAAGTAAGGAGAATCCCAATGGACACCAAACAAATAGAATACATTATCGCAATCGAACAAGAAAAAAGCATCACCAAAGCCGCCGAAAAGCTCTTCATCACGCAATCTGCCCTAAACCAGCAGCTTCAAAAGCTAGAAAATGAATTAGGCACAGAACTTTTCATCCGCACCCGCTCCAACTGGCATCCAACCGAGGCCGGGGAAGTTTATCTACAAACAGCAAAAGAAATCTTATCCCTAAAGAAAAACGCCTACAGCAAAATCCAAGATATGACTGACTCCGCAAAACGCCACTTTACAATTGGATTAATCCCTGAACGAGGAGTCAATATGTTCACCTCCATCTATCCAAAATTCCATCAGATATTCCCCGATGTTATAATCGAGCCAGTAGAATGCAATGTCCGCACAATGCAAATGCTTATCAGACGGGGAGAATTAAATCTCGGTCTTGCCACCCTGACAGAGAACCAAAAAGATAATAATATTTACCACCATATGGCAAACGAAGAACTCTTCCTCGCCATCCCCGCCTCTCATCCATTAGCAGCGGAAGGGGAAAAGACACCGCATCTCGCAAAGGAAATCGACCTCTCCCTTTTTTGCGAGGAGCCCTTTATCCAGATTTTCCACCGCTCGACTATGTATCAGCTTGTCCACCACACCTTTTTGGATGCGGGATTTGAGCCAAAGCTCTTATTTTCCACGAGCAGCAATATTAGTATAAGAAGAATGGTCGCCGCAAATGTCGGTTGCGCTCTTCTTCCCCAGACATTCGCCACTCCAAATGAAAATATCCGATATTTTCAGCTGAAGAATCATCCGACCTGGGAGATTACTATATGTACAAGAAAGGGCGCATATATTAGCAAGGCGGAACAAGCTTTTTTAGATTTATGTGGAAAGTATTGGAGACAGGAGTTATCCTAAAAAGTATTGGGGATGAGAACTGGTCCAAAATAAGAAGTTTTTCTAAGAAAAAAGGGAGCAAAGAAAGAAAAATTGATATGACAGGTGGAAAGTTCTTCCAAAAAAGAAGTTTTTATTTCAATTTTTAAATGATTCTTTTCGTTTAATGAAATATTTCTATAGTTTTACAAACTTCTTATCGCCAAATCGTTGGTTTCACTAATAGATTTTCCAGCGAAATTTGTATATAATAGAAACTATAATTATGCTCGAAATTCTAAAAGGAAAGGATGAAAAATATGGCAAAAATTGCGGCACTTGTCCCGAAACAATATATGGCAGAATACGTTGAGATGGTATCAAAAGAGGAAAATATCCCTGTGGACTTTGTCAAAGTCATTGAGACAGCGGATTCCATTATAGAGGCGAGAAATGCCATCGAAAACGGTGCTACGATTCTCATCGCTCGTGGTCTTCAGGCTACCATGATTAAAGAATACACGAATATCCCTATCACGGAAATCGAGATGACTGGTCAAGAAATTGCTCTTTTGATAAAGGAAGCAATGGATATCGTCAAAAAGGAGACAACCAAAATCGCATTTATCGGACATGCCAGTCTCTTTAGTGATACAAGTTATATGGAAAATATTTTTCCAGTCGAGCTACATTTTTATCATTTTTTAGAGATTGAGGAAGTAGATAGTCTCGTAAAACGTGCTGTGGCAGACGGAAATGATATTATTATCGGAGGAGATGCGGTTCACCAGGCGACAATGCACTATGATATCCCATATCTCTTCCTTCAGGGAACAGATGACTCCATCCGAAATGCCCTTCGCGTCGCCAAAAAACTTGGCTATACTGCCGACTTAGAAAAAAGTAGCCATGCACAGTTTGAGACTATTTTATATACTGTATTTAACGGTATTATCAAGGTAAATGCACAGAGGGAGATTATAGCGGTTAACCGGATGGTTGAAGATTTACTTAAGAAAAGTGATGATGAGCTTATTGGAAGAAAATTAGAAGAGGTTTTAACCCTTCTCAATATTGATTATGTGCAGGATGTCTTGCTTGGAAAGAGAGATACTTATACGACATCTCTCACGATTCGAGATACTCCTCTCATGATTACGACAGCACCAATCTCATACGATAATCAGATTACAGGAGCGATTCTATCTTTTAATAAGATGAATAGTCTAAAGTCTGATAAGAAACTCTGGACCGAGAATTATTTATCCGGATATTCCACTACAGTGACATTTGACCATATTATTACGCAGAGTGCTATTGTAAAAAGAACTATCGAGCTTGCCAAAATATATGCTCTCTCAAAAAGTCCGATTCTCATCTACGGGGAGACTGGAACGGAGAAAGAGCTATTCGCTCAGAGTATTCACAATAATAGCAGCTATAGAAATGGACCATTTTTATCGGTAAACTGCAGTGGTATCGACGAGAAAGCCCAGATTACAACATTATTTGGCAGTCAGTCAGAAAGCGGTATATTAAAAAAGGGAGCACTTGAGATGGCAAATTACGGAACCCTGTTAATTCGAGACATTGAAAATCTCTGCCCTGTTTGCCAGTATCGTCTGCTTCGTCTGCTCCAATACAAAGTTTTTATGCCAAATGATATCGAGGAGACGAAAATCTTGGATATCCGTATTATTGTCACCTCCCATAAAAACTTAGCCTACCAGGTAAAACAGGGAAGCTTCCGCGAGGACTTATATTATCTGCTAAGTTCCATGACCTTACAGATTCCGCCACTTCGCCAGCGAAGAGAAGATGTCCTCTATCTGCTTGAGCAGACTCTAACCCGCTTTAATCAGGTATATACAAAATATATTTCTCTCTCTCAGGGAGCCAAAGCGGTTCTATGTGAGTATAACTGGGAGGGAAATGTACTGCAATTAGAGCGTTTTTGTGAGCGCCTCGTCTTAACAGCTGGAAAACGAGTTGTGGACGAAGTACAGGTAAAGGAACTTTTGGATGAACTCTATCCGACGATTCGGTTAGAACATGGAGAAGAAAAACTTGTTGTCTATCAGTCGCCAGAGGCGGTAAAAATCACCGAGATATTAGAAAAATGCCATGGAAACCGCAACCAGGCGGCAAATGAGCTTGGAATTAGCACGACGACATTATGGAGAAAGATGAAAAAATATGGAATCTCAGGAAGCTATTTAAAATAAGACATTGTTCTTAGCTTTTTTGTGTTATAATAAAATAAAAGCTTCACATGAAAAAGCTAAGAATAACACAAGGAGGAGTTATATATGATTTATCCATTTATGACATTAAATGATAGTACAGAAATCACCCATACTGAAATATTGTCCGACGGAACTGTGACAGTATACGTAGAAACACCAGTTTACGGCGGTTTTCATTCAGCAGAATGTACGCTTCCTTCTAATCAATGGAAAAATATTAATGGATATACAGAAAATGAACTGGCATATTATCAAGAATTTATTAAAAGTTTAGAAGACATCATTATTGATTTGGCAGGTAATGGAGGGTTTGATAATGCCGCAAATTTTTAAAGTTGGTCGATTTACTATTTATTTCTGGTTTAATGAAGGTATACCACTTGAACCAATTCACGTCCATGTTTCGGAGGGAGTTCCTACTCCAAATGCTACTAAAATCTGGCTCACCAAAGATGGAAATTGCATTCTTTGTAATAATAATTCCAATATTCCTCCAAAACAACTCAAAATCATCCAAAGAGTTATCCGCTCTAGATATACAGAAATTATAGATTTTTGGTATTCTCGCTTTGGTTCTATTCATTATTATTGCTAACTCAGAAATTTAAAAAAAACATTTTAAAAGGATGTCGGAAGATAAATTCTCCGACATCCCTTTCATTTTAATATTCACTGACAAATATTTTATTTATCCGCTGGCACTTCAATCTCCAAATCGGAGAGTGGAAAGCTTACGCAAGGATGGATATAGCCAAACTTTAGGTCTGCAAGTCTTCTTCCGTCCACTGTCTTTGGTATATAGACCTGACCAGAACATAGGCGAGAATGACAGAAGCCGCACTCTCCACTTCGGCAGCGTGTCGGAACTGCGATTCCATTTTTCTCCAAAGTCTGAAGAATGGAATCATTTGCGTTTCCAGTAACTGTCTTTGTGATATCTCGAATAGCAACTGTAATCTTGACTGTGCTCTGACTACATCCAGGATAGTCCTCCAATATGGATGGATTATGCACTTCTCCAAAAAGTTCATGGCGAATGTATTTTCTTTCTAGATTCATGGAGGCAAGCTCTTTGTCTACAAACTGGTACATTGCCTGCGGTCCACAGAGGAATACAGAATACGGCTCATTGGCAGGTGCATATTTACGAATGATATCCGCTGTCACGAAACCATGTTCATAGCCCTCTCTATCTTCATTTGAAAGAATATGTACTACTTTGATTTTATCGCTCTGTTTTTCTAACTCATCGAAGGCTTCTTTGTACAAAATCCTATCTGCGCTCTGACTTCCGTAGAGAAGGATAAGGTTACAATCTTCCTCTCCATCTGCAATCGCCTCTGCCAATGACAAAAATGGGGTAATTCCACTTCCGCCTGCAATTCCGACTACTGTTTTTGCATCTCGAATCGGAGAGTAGGTAAAGAAACCAGAAGGACCAGATACTTCCACGTTATCTCCCTCTTTCCAATTATCGAGAATATAGGCAGAGACAAGTCCTCCCTCAACAGCTTTTATCGTCAGTTCATAAAATCCCTCTCTCGCATTTTTCGGCGAGGACGAAATAGAGTATGCACGGTTTACTTTCATGCCCTCAATATCGAGAAATACATTTAGATACTGACCTGCGCTAAATAACGCACATTCCGATGTGCCCCGCTCTGGGTCAGGGATGAGACGGAAGCATCTCGCATCTGTTGCCACCTCTTTCACTGCGGAGATTTTCATATACTGGCGGCTTGGATGAAGTCGTCTTGCCAGCTCGTTGACAGGAAATGTTTTTGGAAGTGCTTCCAAGGAAGCGTTATCAATTCTCTGCTGTCTGTTTGCAGCAATCTCTTTAAATGTATCCGGGTTTAATTCTGCAAATGTTTTACTCATCTCACAATGCCTCCTTTCTCTTTTTCTGCTCGGACAATATCTTGTCCTGCATCCAGACCTGATAAATATGCACTGCTGTATCCATCGCCACGGTGAGTGGAAGCACCTACAAAATGCAGATTATCAATAAATTTTTCTTTGTCTCGCGCATGCATTCTCTGAATAAACGCATCCCACATATTCATCTGATATCCGTAAGGTGTTCCCTCTGGAGTATTTAAATATCTCGCAAATGTCGGTGGACATGCGATTACGATTTCTTCAATATATGGCTTAATTTCGATTCCGAGTGCTCGCTCACAGTCCTCAATCATTTTTAATGCCGTATCATTTTTCAGTTTCTTATATTCCTCTGGCTTTACATCATCCCAGCCATTTCCAAAATAAAATGTTGTGAGGAATAACTGGCAAGTTCCCTCTGGTGTGCAGTCTGGGATAATCTTATTCAAACAGTTCAAAATAACATATCCGCTGTACTCGTGTGTATTCGTTGCCATTTTCTGCTGTATATTAGAATCAGAAACTGGCGCAATAAAATTAGAGTAAGATGTAATTCCCAGTTCTTCTACTGTCTTATTCATCCCCAGATAAACTGTCGTGAAAGATAATCCAAGTTCACGGCTATTCACCAACTTCACCGCACGCTCTGGAACTTGCGCCTTATCCATCATAGAACCATATACCTGATTCGGATATGCATTGCTGACAATCTGGTTTGCATAGTATTCCTTGCCGCCAATCACAACGCCATAAGCTTTTTTATCCTTTACTAAAATTTGATTCACTTCCGTATTATACCAAACCTCACCGCCATTATCTCGAATTGCTTTCTCCAATGCCAGAGAGATTTCATGGGAGCGAAGCTTTGGCTGACCTGCACCGTATACAATATATGCGAGAAGCATACGTGCATATGTCATGAAATCCATCTGGTCTTCCGGTGCACCCAGATAGCACCAGTAGGATGATATAATATGTTGTGCCTTTAACGGCATACCGAGAGAATCAAGCACCTCATGTATGGAGTGACCTGCCATACGTGAGAAATTCGGACATTTCTCATCTATCAAATTCTCATCATAGTCTGGAGACATCACATACTCCAAAGCCGCTGAGGATTCCATTCCAAGCTGTAATACTCTCATCGTGCTCTGTCCGCTTCCTGGAACAAGCTCCTCCATCTTTTTGCAGAAATTTTCCACACCGCATGGCATATCTGCATCAATTCCTTCTTCTGGAACAATCAGACGGAAGGTTCCATCCATATGAGTACACCATTCGACCTCTGCACCCAACATATCAAAAAGTTTTCGGATTTGCCCTGGGTTCTCATCCGTGCCTACCGCTGCCAATTCATGAAGGGAAGTTTCAAACTCAAATCTTCCTCTGACAAAGCTTGTTGCACTTCCCCCCGGAATATTATGCTTATCAACAATCAATGTCTTCAATCCGTTCTTTGCTGTGAATGCCGCAGCAGCCAGACCGCCATTTCCCGCGCCAATCACAATGACATCATAATCCCTGCTCATTTTCCTTCTCCTTTCGTTTATTTAGTTAAAATGTGTTCATATCACTTCTGTTTATATCACAGATTATAGTCATAGAATACACCTTCTGTTAAAATTTGTCAAGCATATTCTAAACTTCTTATTTATCGCAGTATATATAGACGATAGTGTAAAATTTTTGTTGATTGGATAATTGCTGTAGTGGAGACAGACGCGAAGAGAGGCAGAAGATATGTCCTCTAAAAACACGTTCGTTCCCACGGTTTTTCGACATACGCTGATT